>JBGTAU010000531.1:0-3037 GCA_041749675.1 Rhizobiaceae bacterium
ATAGTGATTCTGACAATGATAACGATGATGGTGACTCTGAAGGTGACAGCGATAATGATGACGATAGCAGCAGCAATTCAGGAAAAGGCAGCGGCCGGATAAATCCAGACAAGATCCGTGATGTGATTGTTTCTGGAAAAGCAATTTCGCTGTCTAAGGCGATGTCAGCTTTACGAAAATCGACTGACGATAGGGTTATCGATGTTCGATTGATCTCTAACGGTTCCAATTTTGACTATCGGTTCAAAGTAATTTCACACAGCGGCAAAGTTAAAACCATCAAGATGGATGCAAAAACCGGTCGCATCCGTAGCTTCTTTGGGATGTAATGATGCGTTTGTTGTTTGCCGAAGATGAAAAAGCCATCGCGGACCATGTTAAGTCTTCATTACAAGCCGTCGGTTTTGAAGTGCATCATGTGAACAATGGGCCGGACGCGTGGGAACTCGGCAGCGACGGCAATTTTGATGCCATAATTCTCGATCTTGGATTGCCCGGACTTGATGGCATGACACTGCTTAAACGTTGGCGGCGCGAGGGACTTGAAACGCCGGTTATCGTGCTGACTGCGCGTGGCAGTTGGATGGAGCGCGTTGATGGTTTCGAGGCGGGCGCAGACGATTATTTGCCAAAACCATTTCGCACCGAAGAACTCATTGCCCGAATTCGTGCATTATTGCGTCGCGCAACGCCGAAAAGTAGCATGCGCTTGTCGAACGGGCGTATTCAATTTGATGAAAACAACATGAGTGTCAAATTGGACGGAAAGGCTTTGGAATTGTCGCCACTGGAATCCAAAGCCGTACAATATTTTCTTTTTCGTGCTGGCAAAGTAATTGCCCCGAGCGAACTTGCTGAGAACGTGCAAGGCCGCTCTGATGAGGCGGGCAACAATGCGGTCGAAGCCATGATAACACGTCTGCGTAAAAAACTAGGTTCTGACGCTATTTTGACACGCCGAGGCTATGGTTATTACATGCCAGAGCATTTGGAATGATGCGCTCGCTTGCGGCACGGCTTTTTGCCGCGGCTTTAATATCGGTTACCGTTGCACTTGTCTTGACTTGGCTAGCGCTGAGCCAACTTTTTGCTAACTTCGAAGCAGACGAATATCAGCGAGAATTGCAAGCAGTAGCAGATACACTCATTTCAAACATGGGCGTCAACAAAGGCATGCTGATACTCAACCGAGAGCCAACGGATGCGCGCTACGAGATTGCCGCGGGCGGGCGCTATTGGCAAGTTGATAGCCTATCTGGATTTAGCAAGCGCTCTCGCTCGCTTTGGGACATTAAAATTGCAACAACTGGCAAACTAAAGTCAGGTTCAAATCTATTAATCGCAGATGGTCCAGCCGGTGAACCTTTGATGGTCCTTTCTCAGGAAGCCACTTTAGAACGTGGAATCGTTGAGTATCCTTTAGTGGTGCAAGTGGCGGCAGACTTGAGTGAATACACGGACGCAATGGCCAGTTTTAAGTCAGGCATTTTGAAGATGTTGGTCTTTACTGGGATTTTCTTGCTGGCAGCTGCGGCCTTGCAAATCTTTGTTGGACTGCAGCCGCTCTTTAATGTGCGAAAGGCAGTCAACGCATTGCGCCAAGGTCACGTTTCGCAAATTGCCATCAAAGGCCCTGAAGAAGTTCGCCCCCTTATAAGTGAAATAAATACACTGATGGCCGACAATCAAGCGGCTGTGACGCGTGCGCGTGCTCGCGCCTCTGATCTCGCCCACGGGCTAAAAACACCGCTTACTATTTTGGCGCAGATCAGTGAGACGCTGAATAGCAACGGAGATCGAACAAGTGCACACATGATGGACCAACAAGTTGCGACCATTCGTAGTCGTGTCGATCGCCAACTGGCATTGGCCCGTGCTGGCAATCCAAACAAGTCTGCGATCGATATTAAACAGACGCTTGACCGGTTGATCAATGCGACCCAACCTCTGCTGGACCGTAAGAATATTGTTCTTGAAGCCAATATTCCAGCGGGGCTGTTCATAGCAGTAGACGCTACGGATTTTTTAGAGGCCGTTGGCAACATTGTTGATAATGCAGTTCGCCATGCGCGCACGAAGATCTCGATTTCTACCGCAACCCTTTCTAAGTTTAAGCGAATAACAGTCAGCGATGATGGCGAAGGTATTATCGAAAGCGAACGCAATGCCGCGCTTGAACGCGGGCGTAGACTGGATGAAAATGGCGATGGCACGGGCTTAGGTCTGTCGATATCGAAAGATATTTTGGACGCCTATGGTGGCTCGATTTCCCTGGAAGTTTCCGATATGGGAGGGCTGAGCGTGGCAATGGACTGGCCAAAAATACCTCTTTGACAGATTTTGGAACACAAATCAGAATGAATAACTCACAAGCAAGTACTGCCGATCTGAACGAAATGAGCAGATACCAGCGCAAACGCCGCCTTTATATTTTCTTATCAATCATTGGATTGTCTGCGATCCTATTGGTCACGCATCACGCGTGGGCTGACTTTCGGGTTAGTTTTGTGATTAGGTCGGTTGGAATCGCACTGATTACTTTCGGCATAGTTGGGCGCATGTGGTCCACACTTTATATTGGTGGGCGTAAGTCCAATGAGGTGGTGACTGACGGCCCCTATTCCGTCATGCGCAACCCATTGTATTTCTTTTCATCTGTGGCGGCGTTTGGTGTGGGTGCGCAGACCGGGTCTATTACTCTTGCTTTGCTTGTGGGCGCGCTTTGTGTGGTGGCATTTTTAATTGTGATCGAGCGTGAGGAGGCATTTTTAAGCCAAGCCTTTGGTCAGCCCTATGCGAACTATATTGCGCGGGTGCCGCGGTTTTTTCCTCGGATTTCGCTTTTTCGCGATCCCGAAACCGTGACGGTTTTGACTAAACTTGTGTACCGGACTTTAGCAGATGGATTGGTTTTCTTTGTCGCCGTCCCGCTTTTAATCCTCGTGGACTATGCGCAAACGGTTGGCTGGCTACCAATTTTCTTACGACTTTACTGATATCGCAATGAATCTGGGCCGCCCCTGTTGCACTTCCAAAC
>JBGTAU010000532.1:0-8950 GCA_041749675.1 Rhizobiaceae bacterium
GTTGGTGCTGACGGAACCACTGCTCATTTTGAGGCGCACAACCATTTTGCCCCTACGGACGAACAAAAAACTGTGCCCACGGTGTCCTACTCCCTTCAAAATGAAGGTAAGGCTGTTTCAGGCAGCGCAAACCTTATTAAATAAGTGTTCTAGCACTCGACAATTGGCAGAATATGCCTATTTGAAAGTCGCAATACACTTTCAATTTAAAACCCGTGAAAAGGCAAATACATGATCAAAATTGGCGACCGCTTGCCAGAGGCAAAATTCAAAGTGCGCGAAGCAGACGCTTTCGTGGACAAATCAACATCAGATATTTTCGCTGGCAAGAAAGTGGTTTTGTTTGCACTGCCGGGCGCTTTTACCCCGACTTGCTCGGCAAATCACATGCCGGGCTATTTGGAAAATCGTGAAGAGATTTTGGGCAAAGGCGTGGATGAAATTGCCGTGGTTTCGGTCAACGATCATCACGTGATGCGGGCTTGGGCAGAAAACTCTGGCGGCGCAGGAAAAATCACATTTTTAGCCGATGGCAATGCAGATTTTACTAAATCCGTTGGCCTCGAATTTGATCTAGCAATGGCGGGCATGGGCCTGCGCTCGAAGCGCTATTCGATGATTGTCGACGACGGCGTGGTGAAGGCGCTCAACATTGAAGAGGGTCCAGGCGTAACGGTGTCCGGCGCTGCTGCCATTATGAGCCAACTTTAATTGATATCAATTGATGGCGGGAAACAAAAAACCCGCCATTTAAAACATTCCTTCAGGCGCCGAGCTTAAAAGGCTCCATCCCAGCACGCGCCAATTCATCAGCGCGTTCATTCTCTGGATGGCCGGCGTGGCCTTTGATCCAATGCCAAGTCACTAGATGTGGCTTGCGCGCTTCGTCGAGCAGTTGCCAGAGTTCCGCATTTTTTACTGGCTTTTTGTCAGCCGTTTTCCAGCCATTGCGCTTCCAGTTTATCATCCACTTGCCAATGCCATCGCGCACATAAGATGAGTCTGTATAAAGATCGACAGCACAAGGCTCTTTGAGCGCATTGAGCGCAGAAATCGCTGCCATCAACTCCATGCGATTGTTGGTGCTCGTCGCCTCGCCGCCGCTGAGTTCCTTTTCTTTGCCATTGAAGCGCAAGATTGCGCCCCACCCACCGGGACCGGGATTTCCAGAACACGCGCCGTCGGTATAAATTTCAATGTGTTTCATGGTTGCGAAAGTCCGTACTCAACGGGCGAAATGATTTTGCGATGGAAGCGCATTTTTCGCAGGTATTCGAGCGGGTCTTTTTTGACCACCATCGCGCCTTCCGGCGTGTTGAGCCAATCATAGAGGCGGGTCAACATGAAGCGAAGCGCTGACCCTCGTGCCATCAGCGGAAGTGCGCGGGCCTCATCGCGCGTGAGTGGGCGCACGGACTGGTAGCCCTGCAAGAGCGCCCTGCCCTTGGTTAGATTATAGGCGTTGTCCTTTTCAAAGCACCACGCATTCAGGCAAACTGACAAATCATAAACGAACACATCATTGCAGGCGAAATAGAAGTCGATGATGCCGGAAAGTTTGTCACCGAGGAAAAAAACATTATCGGGAAACAAATCGGCATGGCACACGCCGCGCGGTAAATCACTTGGCCAATTGCGCTCGAGTTCACGCAGATCAGCTTCTACCTCAAGGCTCAAACCCGGCTCAACCGCGTCTGCACGGGGTGCGGCGGCGTCCCAGAGCGGGCGCCAGCCGGAAACGGACAGCGCATTCTCGCGCTTAATCGCAAACCCTTCGCCCGCCAAATGCATCGCCGCCAACGCCTTGCCAACCTCGCGGGCATGATCTGCACTCGGGCGTCGCATCCACATGCCTTCTAGAAAGGTGACGATCGCGGCTGGGCGATCTGCGAGTTGCCCAATCGTTTTGCCACTCTTTTGGTGCACTGGCAGTGGGCAAGAAATGCCGCGTGCAGCCAAATGGTCCATAAGACCAAGAAAAAACGGCAAATCATCAGGGTTCACGCGCTTTTCATAAAGCGTCAAAATAAACGAGCCACGATCGGTGTGCAGCAGAAAGTTTGAGTTTTCTACGCCTTCGGCGATGCCTTTGTAGGAGCGCAAAGATCCGATGTCATAAAGCTCAAGGAATGCGGCAATGTCTGTTTCGGAAATGTCAGTATAGACGGCCATAAAATTTCATCCGTTGACGAAGGCCATGTCGGCCTTGGTGAGTTCAGCGTCGCGAAGTGCGCGCACTACGGGGAAATTTTCGGTTTCTTCGACTGTGATAGCCAAATCGACCGTTACGCTGTAGCGCTTGCGAAAAGCCTCTATGATTTCTTCCACTATGATTTCTGGAGCGGAAGCCCCCGCTGACAGTCCCAATGTACGGATATTTGAGACGTCATCCCACGAAATATCAGACGCCCGCTGCACGAGAAGCGACTGCTTGGCCCCTGCCCGCTCAGCCACTTCGACCAAGCGTTTGGAGTTTGACGAATTGGGTGCACCGACAATCAAGAACAAATCGCACCCCGGCGCTGCCTGTTTGACTGCCTCTTGCCGGTTGGTCGTAGCATAACAAATGCTTTCAGCCGACGGCACAGCGAGCGATGGGAAGCGGCGTTGCAGCACCGCAATAATGTCGGCAGTATCGTCCACAGATAAAGTGGTCTGCGTGACAAAGCCGAGCATTTCTGCGTTATCCGGCTGGTATCGTTCGGCGTCGGCTACAGTTTCAATAAGGCTAACCGCGCCGTCCGGCAATTGTCCCATCGTGCCGATGACTTCTGGATGTCCTTCATGCCCTATCAATAGGACATGGCGCCCACGCCGCTCGTGCAACATCGCTTGCTTGTGCACTTTAGAAACCAGCGGACAGGTGGAGTCGAAATAGAATAGGTTCTTGGCGAGCGCATCTGCAGGAACAGACTTTGGCACGCCGTGCGCGGAAAAGATGACAGGCGCACCATGGTGCTCGTCGGGAATCTCATCTAGTTCCTCAATGAAAACAGCGCCGCGTTCTTGTAAACCCTCAACCACATAACGATTATGCACGATTTCATGGCGAACATAGACCGGTGCGCCGTATTTCTTGATCGCGAGCACGACGATCTGAATGGCGCGATCAACGCCCGCACAAAAGCCACGCGGCCCACACAGGCGGATGGTCAAATGGGGTTTGGTGGGCGTGTTGCTCATCGTTTGGATTTGGCTGTTTGCAGTGTGGCTGTCAAGCGTGACGTTGACTGAATGCGACCGACTTTAATCGCGAAACAAATCTGAATGAGTGCCAGAACGCGCCAACTGTAACTCTGTGTTTTCGATACGCTAGAGTAAGAGCCAGTCTGGCTCTATATGCAAATCCCTGTATCCGAACCAATCGCCGCGCAAAGGATGATCTTTGTATTCTAACGAGAGGGATCTTTCTTCCATGAGACACGTTATCACTCGCCGCAACTTGCTCATATCTTTGCCGCGTTTCTCGAGCCTTTTCACATCCTTTTTGAATTTGCTCGATGGAAAAACGGAAAGCATTTCAAAGTCCTAAATCTTTGAAAAGTGCTTCAGCATCGCTGAATTTTTTACCTTTTCCGGTATTCAATTCTCGCATCGATTTGCGTGTAGCCGCGTTTGGTACTTTTACATCAAATGGCAATTTCTGTTCGTCTGCTATTCTTAGCATCAACAATCTAATCGCATCTGACACAGAAAGCCCCATGGCTTCCAAAGCTTCTGTAGCTCTTAGTTTCGTCGTTGTATCAATTCGTGCTCGAACGATGGAGTCTGCGCCCATAATTTTTATCCTTCTAATATGTAGCTTGATTGTAGCTACATATTAGAAGGATATCAAGAAGTATGTTGTAACACGCCGTTGCCGCCAAGCCATCACTGACCATATGCCCAGCAGCGTTGCGGCCAAGCCATACCAAGTGACCGCATATTGCAAATGACTGTTGGGCAAATCGATGATGGTGACGCCGCCGATTGGCATTCCGCTTGGCGGTGTTGCGGTTTTGTCGGCGTCTACAAAGACTTCCAAAACTGCCGCGCCAGATGGTAGACCCGCCGTGTCGCGCATGGCGGCGAAGTCTTTCCAGTAAAAAACGTTTTTGACGGTGTCATTGTCTGGCAAGGATGACGATGGTTTTTCAGTCAAGATAGAACGGGCAAGGCCTGTTATGTTTACAAGGCCCTGTGTTTGACCTTTTGAGCGACTCTTGGCTTCTTTCATATCAAAGGAGACAAAGCCTCGATTGACGAAGATGAAGCCGTTGGGGGCAATTTCGAGCGGGGTGTAAATGTAATAGCCAGACTGACCTTCAAAAGTTGCAAAGAAATGCCGCTCGCTTTCGTGCCGATATGTTCCAGATAGGGTAACGGGCCAATAGTCTGTTCCAGGCTCCGTTTTAAGATAGGCTTCAATAGGGCGCGGCGGTTGATGAACGCGCGACTGGATGGTTTTGATAAGATCTTCTTTCCAAGCCAAGCGGTTCACTTGCCAGTTTCCAAGCGCGCACAGCATTGCAAACAAAAGCAATGCCAACAGCGACATAACGGCAAACTTTATGCGTGACATTGATTGCATCAACGCTTGTCCAAAGTGCCTTGCGCGGCTTTGTTTTTGTATTGAAGGGCTATCAGCAACCCTTTCATCCAGCGCAATACTAAGAGACTTAGAATAATCACGGCCGGTACCCACAACAAAAAATGCAGCCAAAGCGGCGGATTGAAATGTACTTCTGTATAGAGCGCGGAGCCGACAACTAAAAAGCCAACGATGAGAATGACAAAAGCCGCTGGTCCATCGCCGCTATCAGCGAATGAATAGTCCAAGCCACAATTTGAGCAACCCTTGGCGGTGTTAAGGTAACCCTTGAATAAGCGACCAGTGCCACAACGCGGGCATTTGCCGCCAATACCGGTTTTGAACGGATCGACTGGCGGGTAAAGCGCTTTGTCTTGATGGGGTTGTTCGATGGTCATCGTATTCAACTCAAAAGGTTTATGGTGAGTAGGTTTCGAATATTGACATTCGCTAGGTCGTTCGTGACACCAATTCGCCGCGTGGTCTAGTCGAAACGGCATTTTTCAGATGCGACAATTAGGGCAGAATTTCAATTGGCGTTTTCCACGCCAATAAGCCCCACATGTCATCGATTTCAGCATTGGTCAGGCCAATGCAACCATTGGTCCAATCGAAGTATTTCATAAACGGCCCTGCCCAAGAATAGCCATTCCAGTTGCCATGGATCATGATGGCTCCGCCGGGCTTCAAGCCTTTGGCGCGGGCGCTGGCTGTGTCTTTTGTCGATGGATAGGAAATGTGCAAGGCTTTATAGGCAACGCTATCGGATTTGCGGAAATCTAGAATGTAATTGCCTTCAGGCGTTCTGCCGTCGCCCTCATATTCTTTGTGTCCAATTGGGTTAGGACCCAGTGAAATTTTGTAAGTCCGCAGCTTAATATGATCGATCCACAATTCCATTATGCGTTCAGATTTGAGGACGCGGATATGGGTGACGGGCAGTTTGGGCGTTGGCCATATTTCAGTGGCGTGTGCATGCCAGGGCAGAAACAAAAGCACTGAAATCATACCAAGCAATAAATAGCGAAAAGGCAGCATTGCTGCTGCCTTTTGCAAACTTGAATGTGAGATCAAACTCAATGCGCCGCTGCGCCGCCATGGGCGATGGGTGCACCCCAAGAGGCCCAGATGTAAATGGCGGCAAAGAGGAACAACCAAACAACGTCGACGAAATGCCAGTACCAAGCTGCTGCTTCAAAGCCGAAATGTTGCTTTTCGGTGAAATGACCAGCTAGCGCACGGAACAGGCAAACCGCCAAGAAGATCGTACCGATCAACACATGGAAACCATGGAAGCCTGTCGCCATGAAAAAAGTTGCACCATAAATGGAATCTTTGAACGCAAACGGCGCGTGCGCATATTCATAAGCCTGCACAGCCGAGAAAATGACGCCCAATACAACCGTCAAAATTAAACCATTGATGAGACCTTTGCGATCACCATGCAACAGAGCATGATGCGCCCAAGTGACAGTTGTGCCGGAAAGAAGCAGAATAACGGTGTTATAGAGCGGCAGATGCAACGGATCGAGGACTTCAATGCCCTTTGGCGGCCAAATACCGCCAGTGTAGGCAACACGAGCCGTTTGTGCCGCTTCATTGGCGAAAAGGCTTGCATCGAAAAATGCCCAGAACCAGGCCACGAAGAACATCACTTCAGAGGCGATGAACATCATCATGCCATAGCGCAAGTGCAGCGAGACAACTTTCGTATGGTCGCCGTTATGGGCTTCTTTGATGGTGTCTGACCACCAGCCGAACATCGTGTAAAGCACGATTGCAAGACCAATGAAGAAAATCCAAGGTGTCGCCATTTGCAAACCGAACAAATGCAGCGAGCCGCCCTTGAGGTATTGCATCCAAGCAACCCCACCTATCGCCATAATCAGCGCGCCCATTGAACCTAAAAATGGCCAAGGGCTCGGATCGATGATGTGGTAGTCGTGTTGTTTTCCGTGTGAATCAGCCATGGCTTCCCCCGGTTTGTTTCTAACAATTTGTGCGGGTTTAACCGCGGTTAAAGCTTCTTGTCCAGCACATTTGTGCCCTTTGCAGCATCCAGTTTTGCAACGGGTGTTTCATCAGCAGAGGGAAAAAATGTGTAGGACAAAGTGATGGTTTGAATGTCTTTGAGATCGACTTCATTGACAATTTCAGGATCGACGAAAAAAACCACAGGCATATCGAGTTTTTCGCCAGGCTTCAAAGTCGTGTCTGTGAAGCAGAAGCATTCAAGCTTGTTAAAATAAGCACCGGCCAACTCAGGAACAACATTGAATGTCGCTTTGCCACGCGTTGGTTTGCTAAACAAATTCGTTGCTTCATAGGAAATCTGCTTGGTTTCACCAATTTTTATCGTAACTTCGCGCTGCTTAGGTTGAAAGCCCCAAGGCAATGCGCCCGATACATTGGCATCAAAGCGAATGGTGATTTCGCGATCTAGCACCGTTGCAGCGCCAGCTTCTGCGACTTGCGTTGTGCCGCCGTAACCGGTGACTTGGCAAAAAAGCTTATACAATTCAGCTGATGCAAACGTTACGCCAATCATACTGCTGAAAAACACAACACACGCTGCAGCGACGATTAGATTGTTAAATAGTTTTGGTTTGACTGGCTGATTCATCAGGGTTGCCCCGCCATGCCGCCAGCGATTTTCATCCAGGTTGCGATATAGACAATGATGACGAATGCCGCGAGTGCAAAGCCGATGGCCATTGAACGCGAACGGCGTGCTTTTTTCTGAGCGTCATTGAGGGAAATGCCGTGTTCCATGATTATAGACCCATAATTTTCATGGTGACGGCCTCACCGAGCAATGTTGCAAAAAGCGCAAAGAGATAGATCAAAGAGAAACCGAACAGCTTTTTTGCAGGCGTCATTACGCGGTCCGCCTCTGGCATTTGCCACACTTTGAATGCGTAATAGATAAATACGATACCGAGTATAGCGGAAACAAGACCATAAACTGGACCACCGAAACCAAGGAAAAAAGGCGTAACACCAAGCGGACCGACGATCAGCGCATAGGCAAATATTTGGCGTTTCGTGGATGGCTCGCCCGCTACATTGGGCATCATCGGGATGTTCGCTGCGCCATAATCTTTCAATTTGAAAAGCGCCAGCGCCCAAAAATGGGGCGGCGTCCAGAAGAAAATAATTAGAAAAAGCACGACGCTTTCGAGTGTAACAGTGTCAGTCACTGCAGCCCAGCCGATCATCGGCGGGAAGGCACCGGCTGCACCACCAATGACGATGTTTTGCGGTGTCGAGCGCTTGAGCCACATTGTGTAAACAACGGCATAGAAAAAGATCGTGAACGCGAGCAAGCCAGCAGCGACCCAATTTGCGAACAGGCCAAGCACGATCACTGAAAAGACTGACAGGAATAAGCCAAAACCCAATGCTTCGCCGCCCAATACTTTTCCAGCGGGGATCGGTCTCGTTTGCGTGCGGGTCATTATGGCGTCGATATCGGCGTCATACCATTGATTGAGGGCACCTGACGCGCCAGCCCCAACGGCAATCGCAAGAATGGACACAAAACCAATAAAGGGATTGATCGTACCAGGGGCCAACATGAGGCCAACGAAAGCCGTGAACACCACCAGCGACATGACACGCGGCTTCAACAGGGCTAAAAAATCACCCGCATTCGCTTCCGAAATGCGAACGTCGCTCAGTTGATTGTTAGTAGCCAATGCCATTTGAACTCTTTTTTGAACGCTTGGTAACGTCGGGTTTTCAGCAAAAGGGCCGCACGGAGCGGCCCTTCCGCAAATCTTTTACTTAATACGTGGAAGCTGTTCCCACTGATGGAACGGTGGAGGAGATGGCAATGACCACTCAAGTGTCGTTGCACCTTCGCCCCATGGGTTTGCAGCGGCTTGGCGCTTTTTGGAGAAGGCTTCCCATACGCCGAACAAGAATACGAATACAGCCAATGCTGACAGGTATGAACCGTATGAAGACACTTGGTTCCAACCTGCGAACGCTTCTGGATAGTCGATGTAACGGCGCGGCATGCCTTGCAACCCGAGGAAATGCTGCGGGAAGAAGATTATGTTCACGCCGATGAACGTCATCCAGAAATGCAATGTCGCGATGGTTTCGTTTTACATGTAGCCGGTCATTTTCTGGAACCAGTAATACCAGCCTGCAAAAATAGCGAATACCGCACCCATTGAAAGCACATAGTGGAAATGGGCAACAACGTAGTAGGTGTCGTGCATTGCGCGATCAAGACCCGCGTTTGCCAGTTGAACACCTGTTACACCGCCAACCGTGAACAAGAAGATGAACGCGATGGCCCATTTCATTGGCGCTTTGAACGAGATTGAACCACCCCACATTGTGGCGATCCAAGAAAAGATTTTCACGCCC
>JBGTAU010000533.1:0-6359 GCA_041749675.1 Rhizobiaceae bacterium
CATCGACGAAGCTATCGCGAGTTTGCGCGCGTCCCATGGCTTCGATCATTGCATCGATACTTGGCTCTGCAACGCCTGCGTAATTGAAGGTGCCTGTGCCTTCCCGTGATGCGCTGCCCCAGCGGCTGAGCTGTTCAATGCCAGGCGACAGTGACGCAGAATAGGTCGCTAGGATCATGTCAAAATCCCAAACTTGGCGACGCTGCTGATATTGCGCATCCTCGACGGTGCGCACTTGTGCATCAATGCCAATTTTTGAAAGTGCGCGTTGATAAATCAATGCAAGCTTCTCTTCGCTTCCATTGGCGCAAAGAATTTCGAATGCAAGTGGATTGCCATTTGCGTCGACCATTTTACGGTCCAAAATTTGATATCCAGCATCTTTGAGCAAGGCGACCGCATCTTGAAATGTCTTCCTGTCACGACCAGAACCATCGGTCGCATTCGGTTTCCAAGTTCCATCCATAACTTGTGGCAGGACTACGCTGGCAAAGGGTTGTAGCAAAGCCTTCTCGGCATCTGATGCCGGTTTTGCAAGCGCGGAGAGTTCTGAGTTTTGCCAGAACGAACCGGTACGGGTGTACTTGCTGGCAAATAGATTTTTATTGGTCCATTCAAAATCATACAGCAACGATAGCGCTCGTCTGACTTTGCGGTCTGTGAAAATTGGCTTACGGGTGTTGAAAACAAAGCCGTACATATTGGCTGGAGTTCCAGCGATAAAGGTTTTCTTTTTTACCTTACCTTCTACGACGGCTGGGAAGTCATAATTCTGCTCCCACTTGGCCGGGTCACCTTCCGGCAGAACATCAAACAGACCCTTTTTGAAGGCCTCGAACTGCGCGGTGTCGTCTTTGAAATAATCAATGCTGACCGTTTCAAAATTATCGAGACCTTTTTTTATAGGTAATGACTTTGCCCAATAGTCTGTGTTCTTTTTGAATGTGATGCGTGTGCCAGGTTCTATTTTATCGATGAGATAGGGGCCGGACCCGATGATCGGGCTGAGCGTCGGTTCGTCAAACGCGGCAGCAGTGACGTGTTTTGGGATGATTGGGGTGAGGGCGATAATCAGAGGAAATTCACGATCTGCTTTTTCATTAAATGTGAATTTTACGCCGCGCTCGCCGGTCTTTTCGATCTTCGCGATTTTCTCCATCCGCTTGGAGTAAGGCGGGCGGGCTTTTGCAGTGAAGGTTTCATAAGTAAAAATGACGTCTTCTGGGGTGACGGGTTTTCCGTCGGACCATTTGGCTTGAGGATTGATTTGAAACTCCGCCCATGTGCGAGCTTCGTCTGTCTCAATCGTTTCGGCTAGCAAACCATAGAGCGTGAATGGTTCGTCTGCGCTGCGCTGCATTAGGGATTCAAATACAAAATTGCCAAAGCTGGTGTCTATGACGCCGCGCGCGGTCGTGCGCATACTTTTGAGGATGAACGGGTTTAAGTTGTCGAACGTGCCGACCACGCCGTAGCCAATATGTCCACCTTGCGGAGCATCGGGATTGGCATAGGGTAAGTGCGTAAAGTCTGGTGCCAACGCTGGCTCTCCAAGCATTGCAATGCCATGCTTTGGTTCGGCCAAAACAGGAGCGGATAGGAGCATCGCTGTCATGATTGCTATGAAATTGTATTTGAAAAACATAGCATTCTCACTTTCGCGGAAACAAACGGCCATGATGATTGGCCATTGGATGATTTGATTCGGTTCACTTTCAAAACTTTAGCATCGAATGACAATCGGTTACAAAATGACGCGATTAAGTTGGCAATAAAGGGGCCTTGCTACTGGATTTCCGAACATTGCCAATGTATCAGGCGGTCTATAGACTGTAGCCATGCTGTTGCCGCATTTGATCAACAAAGAGCGCTCAGACAAATTTCGAGTGGTTCGGTCCATTCGGCAATAGATCGACAGAAGGAAATGATGAGAATGTCTAAATCAAAAACAGCGATGTTGCAGCTGGTTGCCGCAAGCACAATTGCTTTTGCAGGCTTTGCAAGCGCGCCAGCTTTTGCCCAAGATGCAGCCGCTGGGGCAGAAACGCCGCGTGGTTGGTTTAAGGTTTGCGCCAAACAAGAAGATAACGACATTTGCAACGTGCAAAACATTGTCACTGCTGACAGTGGTCAATTGTTGACTGCGGTCAGCATGATTGAAGTAAAAGGTAAAGTTACCAAGAAGCTTTTTCAAATTTCCGTACCAACCGGCCGTTTGATCCCAGCTGGTATCGGTCTTCAAGTCGGGCAGAACAAAGCTATTAAAGTAGATTATGCAATTTGTTTCCCAGATCGTTGCATTGCAGAAGCTGGGCTTTCGCCAGAATTGCTTGCCGCATTGAAAAAGGGCAATGAGTTGACGCTGACTTCAGTCAATTTCCAAAACAAGCCAAACCCAATCAAAATTTCATTGGCCGGATTTGGCGCGGCTTATGATGGTCCTGCGTTGAAGCAGTCGGATTTGGAAGAACAGAATAAAAAGCTCGAAGCTGAAATCGCAAAGCGTAAAGATGATTTTGCCAAAAAGCTCAAAGATGAGCAGGACAAAGCAAAAGCGAGCGGCGGTTGATTCTGCGATTGATTTGAATGAAAAAGAAACGGGGCGCATATTTTGCGCCCCGTTTTTATTTAATATAACGCATTCAATTCAAACTACGGCTTTTGGCGCGATAGAAGCCTGGCTCTGATTTTTCAAACAATTCAGCGACCTGCGGGTGACGTAACGGTTCATTTGTTACGTCGGGCAGGAGATTCTGCTCAGAAACGTAGGCTACATACTCGGTCGAGTCATTTTCAGCATATAAATGATAGAATGGCTGATCCTTGTTTGGGCGTACTTCTGCTGGAATGGATTGATACCATTCTTCAGTATTGGCAAAAATAGGATCGACGTCAAAAATGATCCCGCGAAATGGAAACAGCCGATGTTTGACGACTTGACCGATTGCGTAGTTGGCTGATTTTGGTTTGGTCATGTGCTAATCCTTGAGGGCTTTGAAAATGCCAAACAATTCAAAAGGTTTCAAGTTTGTTTTTCGCTGAGCTCTTTTTTGAAGGACGCCAATAGTCCACGAAGACCGGTGCCGGGTCGCATGCCCTCACGCATAAAAAGGGCACGAAGTGGCGGCGCGCTATCCAAGAGGGCAATGCCGAAGGCCCGGGCCATCTGCGCCGGCAAGAACGACGAAAGCAAAGATCGATTGAGTGCGTCGACGGCACTGACGCGTGCCAAAATGTCAGGCCGCCGTTTGCGATTGAACTGGTCAAGCGTGCTTGGTGCGCCTGGGTCGATTGGATTTGTTTTTGCTACGTCAATCAGGTCTTCGACATCGCGAATGCCCAAATTGAGGCCTTGTGCACCGATTGGCGGAAACACATGTGCTGCCTCGCCCAACAACGCAATCCGGTCTTTTGCAAATTTCTCAGGATATTGGCCGGAGAGGGGGAAGGATTGGCGCTCAGCACCGACAGTTACTTTACCTAAGATCGAGCAGAGTTGTGTTTCAATTTCCATCGATAACTGAGCGGCATCCATCGCTTTCAGCGCATCTGAGCGACTTGGTGAAACAACCCAAACGAGGCTCGAACGATGGCCAGGGAGCGGAACTTGAACACATGGACCCGCAGATGTGTGGAACTCTGTCGACATGTCTTCATGGGGAAGGCGATGCTCGAAAGTGGTTACAAACGCTGTTTGAGGGTAATTCCAGGTTTGAACTTTGATGTCGGCAGCAGCGCGGGCAATGGAGTTGCGCCCATCGGCAGCGGCGATCAATTTAGCGGTTAATCCATGGTCGTTGTCGAGCACGGCTGTAATTGCGTCCGATGAACGGGAATACGCAGTCACCGTGGCCGCAACTTGGCGAATAGCCTTCGTCGAAGAGATCTTCTGATCGAGCGCTGCATTAAGCGCGCTATTTGGCATATTCCATCCAAATGCGTCCTCATCAACTTCTCTCGCATGGAAGGTAACGGGGCGGGCGCGGATCAAGTTATGCGTGCCATCAAGTATACGCATCGAACGAAGAGGGGCGGCATAAGGTGTGATGCGCTCCCAGATGCCCAATTCTTTGAGGTACTGAATAGAAGGGAGCATTAGCGCGGTGGTGCGATGATCGAGCTGTGTCGACGTTGGAGCGACGATTGCCACTTCAAACCCTGACTGAGCAAAGCTGAGGGCTGCGATCTTGCCAACCGGACCGTTACCGGCCACGACTATGTCAAAATGATTGTTGTGCTTCATAATAAGCCACCTTCGCTGCACACCATTTGCAGGTTTGAACGATTAAGTTCAATGGTGCAAATCAGCGCGGCTTTCACTGTTCGAATTTTCATGGCATAGGACTTTTGGATTAAGGGAGTTGTTCTGTGGCGAGACGAAAAAAGAAAGTGACGTGGCCACAGGCCAAAGCTTTTTCAGTGCACTTGCTGACAGCATCGGGTTCGTTTTTGGCGTTTTTGTCTGTCGTTGCGGCCAGCGAAATGCGTTGGACCAGTATGTTTTTGTGGTTGGGGCTGGCACTTTTCGTTGATGGCATTGATGGGCCAATTGCGCGTAAATTGCAGGTCAAAGAAGTATTGCCCAATTGGAGCGGCGAAACGCTCGATAACATTATTGATTATATCACATATGTTCTGATTCCTGCTTTCGCGCTTTATCAACGCGGCTTTATGGGCGAAAACCTGTCATTTCTTTCGGCTGCAATAATTGTTGTATCAAGTGCGATTTATTATGCTGATACCGGCATGAAAACGAAGGAGAACTTTTTTAAGGGTTTCCCGGTGGTCTGGAACATGTTGGTGTTCACACTGTTTATCGTAGAGCCGGGTGAATATGCGGCATTTGCCACTGTCGTTATTGCTGCGGTTTTTTCGTTCGTGCCTGTCAATTTTCTGCATCCAGTACGTGTAAAACGACTGCGGTCGATTAACTTGCCAATATTTTTATTATGGTGCGGATTTGCCGGAGTGGCACTGCTGTTTAATCTTGATTCTCCGCTATGGGTGAAAATTGGCGTTGCCATAACGAGCATTTATTTAAGTGTGATCGGTGCGGTGATGCAACTGTTTCCAAATCTTGGTGCGCCGCAAACTAACGTTGGGAAATCATAATGGCCTACGCAATTCGCTTACATCAGAATGGTGGACCTGCGCAGTTGGTTTACGAGCCCATTGAACTAGAGGCACCCAAAGCTGGTGAAATTCAATTAAAGCACACTGCCATTGGCGTGAATTTCATCGACGTGTATTTTCGTACCGGCCTTTATCCCTCGCCAACACAGCTACCATTAATTCTGGGAAATGAGGCCGCGGGTGTTGTTACGGCGATCGGTGCTGGGGTTACAGGCATGGCAGTCGGTGAACGCGTTGCCTATGCCGCGACCATAGGTGCTTATTGCACGGATCGTAACATTGCCGCTGATCGAGTGGTGAAACTACCGAATGGTATTTCCGATCAACAAGCCGCTGCCATGATGCTTAAGGGCATGACGGCTGAATATTTATTGCACCGGACTTTCAAAGTCGAAAAGGGGCACACGATCCTCATTCACGCGGCAGCAGGTGGTGTGGGGTTGCTTGCCGGACAATGGGCTGCATCTCTAGGTGCTCGGGTCATCGGAACGGCAGGAAGTGCGGAAAAGGCTGAGCTTGCGCGAGCAAATGGGTATTCACAAGTTATTGAATACAAGAGAGAAAAATTTGTTGATCGTGTGCGGGAATTGACGGGCGGTGTTGGTGTCGATGTTGTTTATGATTCGGTTGGAAAAGACACTTGGGTCGGTTCGCTGGATTGTTTGAAGCCAAGAGGTATGTTTGTGACCTTCGGCCAATCTTCAGGTCCTATTGAAGGTTTCACGTTGGCACATTTGGCGTCGCGGGGTTCTTTGTTTGCCACAAGACCCAGTTTGTTTGCCTATACAAGCAACCGCGACGATCTCGAACTGTCGTCAAGTCGTTTATTCAATGCGGTTAGTAGCGGCGCCGTAAAAATTGCCGTGAACCAAACTTTCTCACTTAAAGACGCCAGCATTGCCCATAGAACACTTGAAAGTCGAGCTACGACCGGCGCGACAGTGTTGTTCCCTTGAAGCGTCAGAACGCAAGTTCCTGTGACTAATTACCATCAATTGAGAAAGCTGTGGAAAGTGGCTTCCCAAACCGCTAATTATACGGTTACTGTCTAGCCGGACTTCAAGACCAGCATAATGGCGCATGTCCGGGGCACAAATGGCGCAATCAGAAACACGGCTTTTAACGATAGAGAGCGTTACTAAAATATTTGGAACGTTGCGGGCGTGTGACAGCGTCTCATTATCTATCGAAAAAGGCGAAATTCATTCGTTGCTCGGTGAAAACGG
>JBGTAU010000534.1:0-3479 GCA_041749675.1 Rhizobiaceae bacterium
TATCAAATAACCCCACCAGCGGCACATCCGCGAAGGATTTTTCGATGACTACATCCGGTCGGCTTACTTCAATGAGAAATGCAGACTCTTTGAGTGCTTGGCGAATGTCTAGCGGGCTTAAAGTCGGCTTTGGCATGCGTGCGAACGCCGAGAATTCGTCGACCATGCGGCCAATATCGCCGACTTGGCGGATAATTGTATCTGTGCACTGATCAAATATTTCACGATCTTCAACGATGACTTTGCCAAAGCGACGGCGGATGCGCTCGGCGGACAACTGAATAGGCGTCAGTGGATTTTTAATTTCATGCGCAATGCGCCGTGCGATATCGGACCAAGCCGATGAGCGCTGTGCGGTAACGAGTTCAGTGATGTCATCAACAGTCACGACATAGGAATGTTCTGCACTGGCTGACTCTTCACTGGTGATTTGCACATTGTAGGTCCGCTCCGAACCTTTTCTAATGAACGTGGCTTGTTCGCGATAAACCGCGCGGTCGGTGCTGCGCGCCAGCTCAAAAATTGTTCCTAATTCAGGTAGTACTGCCGATAACATTTGCCCCGTCGCTTTGTCGGCATCGATACCTAAAATCATGTCAGCTGACTTGTTGGCAATGCTAATGACACCATCTGGGTCAACACCAATAACCGCCGCGGTGACGCCAGACAGCACAGCTTCAGAAAACCTTCGACGCTCATCAATTTGATCTTTTGCGTTCAACAATTCATTGCGCTGTGACTTCAACTGCTGAATCATTTTATTGAATGTTGTGGAAAGGAAGCCGACGTCGCCGTCCGATTTTGTCACCGGCACCACGACGTCAAGGTCGCCACTTGCAACCGCATCGGAGGCGCCAATGAGAAGTCGAATGGGACGCACTAAGCGATCTGCCACAGCGATACCGGTCCATATTGCTGACAACAGAACCACAAGTGTTAGGCCCAAATAGAGCAGCGCGAATGCTATCTGCGTGGTGGTTCGATTTTCTTCGAGGCCTTGATATTCTGCGGCGTTGATGTTCACAATCTTGACGGCATCGATCAGCTGCTTATCGACAGCTCGGATGGTGTACAAATAGGTACCGTCGATTTCCGTCATTTTGAAAACCGCACCGACCAAATTTCGATTTTGTGGTGGGATCAAAACGGGTTTGCCATCCGCTGCTGTTTCCAAAACTTCCTTCGGCACAGTGGGTAGATCACCAATGCTTTGGTCTTTTGCAGAAGTTAAAAGTACTGAACCATCGGCGCGTACTAAACTGGCTCGTAAGAGTCCCCTGCCCGACGTCTGTTGATTGAAAAGTTGTTGAAAGCCGCTGCGGTCAAGGCTGTAAAGCGTGCGTGCTGCATCGAGGTCAACAGCCATTGACAATGTCGTGCCTTGCAGATTTCGAGCGTTTTCCTCCACATAAGATCGCGCAATGCTGATGGAAGAGTTGACGATATCTTTCGTGCGAATAGCAAACCAGCGATCAAGACCAATGTTGAGTGTTGTCGCTGCTACGATTGCAACCACCACCGCTGGCACAGCGGCCACAAGCGAAAACAGTGCAACAATGCGCACATGCAGGCGGGCAGCGGCGCGACCGTGTCTTCTTGCGCGTAAAATGCGATCAATCTCTCGCGCAATCAGCAAGATGAGCATCGAAATCATCGTCGCGTTTAAGAAAGAAAGGCCAATAGTAATGTTATTGGTGGGTGTGATTGGCGTGACACCCATCAGGATCACGAACGAGCATGCGGCAATCAACAAAGACGAAATGACAACAAGCAGGCCCGGCATCGCCAAGAGACGCCGGTTTTCTACGGGCCCGCCATAGCTTCTGGCTGTGCCAATAAACTTAGAAACGTGTCGCACTGTTGCACCGCTGATTCATCAAGTGACATTGTTGCAACATTGTGGCGTTTTTGCAACGCTATTCTATGGTTCAATGCGAATCTGTACGCGCGCCGCGATACACTGAAATTTTCAGCTCACGAATTTTTTTGCGCAGTGTATTGCGATTAAGCCCAAGCAGCTCAGCTGCCCGAATTTGATTGCCATTGGTCGCGGCAAGGCTTGCTAAAATAAGCGGATACTCAAAGTCAGAAAGAAAACGATCATAGAGACCTGATGGGGGCAGACTGTCTTTGAATTCCGCGAAATATTCATGCAAACGCCGCTCTACTGCTTGCGAGATGCTGATAGTCTCATTGCCATCTCCTCCAGCATTGCCAATTCGCAGAACGCTTTGTTCTGATTGCAGTTCCAAATTTATGATGTCGGCAGTGATTTCGTCTTGCGGATAAAGCGCAGATAGGCGGCGCACAATATTTTCTAGTTCGCGAACGTTGCCAGGCCACGAATAACGCTTAAGTGCATCAAATGCAGCACCGTTAATCCGCTTTGGTGTCAGGCCTTCTCCTTCTGCCAAATTAAAGAAGTGCTGCACAAGATCTGGAATATCTTCTGTGCGTTCGCGTAGCGGCGGAAGGCGTAGCGGTACCACGTTGAGACGATAGTAAAGGTCTTCACGAAACAGCCCTTGTTGAATGAGGGTGCGTAAATCTTTGTGTGTCGCCGCAACAATGCGTACGTCAGTTTTTAGAGCCGTACGCCCGCCGACGGTGGTATATTCGCCTTGCTGTAAAACCCGAAGCAGTCGTGTTTGCGCTTCCATCGGCATGTCACCGATTTCATCGAGAAAAAGCGTGCCACCTTCGGCCTGTTCGAAACGCCCTGAGGTGCGGCTTTGCGCACCGGTGAACGAGCCTTTTTCGTGGCCGAACAATTCTGACTCAATCAGTTCGCGCGGAATTGCGGCCATATTGATGGCAACAAATGGGCCTTTCTTGCGTTTCCCAAATTCGTGCAATGCACGCGCGACCAACTCTTTACCAGTACCAGATTCACCGACGATCATAATGGTCAGATCCGTCTGCATCATGCGCGCCAAAACACGATAGATATCTTGCATTGCGGCGGATCTGCCAATGAGTGGCATGGAATCCAAGTCTTTTTCGCGTGGTTGCTTGTTAGCCGCTTTTTTAGGTTCAGAAAGTGCTCGTCCAACGATTGCGACCAATTCACCCAAGTCAAAGGGCTTGGGTAAATAATCATAAGCGCCTTTTTCCGAGGCGTGAATAGCTGTCATGAATGTGTTTTGAGCACTCATCACAATAACCGGCAATTCTGGTCGCATTTTCTTCATGCGGGGTAACATGTCAAAAATGTTTTCATCAGGCATGATCACGTCAGTGACAACAATGTCACCATCACCGGCCGATACCCAACGCCAAAGTGTTGAAGCATTCGATGTGACACGCACTTCGTAACCAGCGCGTGACAAAGCTTGACTAAGAACAGTGCGAATGGCGCTGTCATCATCAGCGACTAAAACGAGACCTTTGCTCATGAACGGTTACTTTCTAGGCGTCCGCCCTCTGCAATTTCCAAATAATCATCACCATTTTCTGCGCTGGGGCCACTGTAGGCTGGC
>JBGTAU010000535.1:0-2442 GCA_041749675.1 Rhizobiaceae bacterium
GGCCGCATGGAAAGAATGCCGATAATCTTGTTTGGATCAGAGTTTTGGCGCAATGCTGTAAACTTGGATTTCTTGGCGGCAGAAGGCGTGATTGCGCCCGAAGATGTCAATCTGGTGAGTCATGTCGATGACGCCAAGACCGCATGGAAAATCATTACTAGTTTCTATGGGCTGGAATAAAAGAAGGGCGCAGTAAGACCGCGCCCTTATTTTATTTTTAGATTCCGAAATTAAAAGTCTGCGCTGATCACCGAACCATCGCTATTGCTATCAAACTTGGCAAACCAATCTTTTGTAGTGCCAATGAATTCGACTTTGCTCACCTTACCGTCGCCGTCAGCATCAAAGCCCATATGCCCGTTCGGACCATGGCCGGCATCGCCGTCGCCAGCATGTTTGCCCATGCCCTTGCCGTATCCATTGCCTTTTCCTTGACCCATGCCATGGCCTTTGCCTTGTTCGTGGCCTTGGCCGTCGTGCTTGGACTTCTGTTCATTGGCCTGCATTTCGTCCATTAATTTGGTTTCTTCCAAAACCAAAAAGCCATCTTCATTGGCATCGAACGAGGCAAAAATGCTGGTGCGACGCTCTTCTGCTTCCGCCAGCGTCACTGCGCCATCACTATTGGCATCCCATGTTTCGAAAAAATGAGACCCTGGTGACTGCGCAAAACTAAGCGAGGCCGAAAGAGCAAGAATGGCAGACGAGAGGAAAAGTACTGGTGCGGCTTTCATTGAAATTCTCCGTTGTGTGAAACTTACAACTGAGATGTGGTATCGTGTATTCATATATACAAATTAAATAATGTTAATGTGAGCTCCATGTAAAATTGCTGATGTTCAAGCTGCCTCCCTTGCGGCGAAGCGTCCCTTTTACACGGCGGACAAATGGGACTAACCTATGAACATGAAAACGCGTGACATCAACAACATGCTAACCGCTTTGCGCTGTGAACGGCTGCCGGGTGTATGGCTGGCGTTGTTTGTTTTATTGCTTCCGTTTTTGCATCCCTTGGCAGAAGCAAAGGCGGCCAATAGGCCTTTTGCCTCTGAGATTTGCACGACATTTGGGCAAACAGGCAAGGCTGCGCTACCAGGCTTGGCCGATGATTGCCCAGTTTGCGTGGTCGCAAATGGTGGGATGGATCTGACCACTACGTGCGCCGATTTTAGTATCATTCGCCATCCTCTCAATGTTCAGGCCACAGATTTTCATAAACCTTGCGATCATGTGGCTGTTGTCACTGCAAATTGGCTTCAACCGCCCGGACAAGCGCCTCCGTTAGAAAAATAACCATTCTGCAATTGGCTGAATTTTTCAGCCAGAATTCGGTTTAATTTTCTAAAGGAAACTCCAATGAAACGTTTATTATTGCCGCTCATCGCAGCGCTTGCACTCACAACTATATCCATCGTCACGGCATTTGCCCACGACTCCAAAGCGTTAATCTCTGGTAGCCTTGAAATCACATTCGCTTGGGTCAAAGCAACATTGCCCAGTCAGCCAGCAGGAGGCGGGTTTCTAACAATCGAAAACAAAGGCGGCGAGGCTGACCGCCTGTTATCAGCGGCTTCGCCAGTGACTGAGATCGTTCAAGTCCATGAAATGAAAATGGACGGTGATGTCATGAAAATGGCGGAACTCAAAGATGGCCTCGAAATTCCTGCCGGCGCAAAGGTTGAACTGAAGCCCGGCGGATTTCACATCATGTTCATGGGTCTTAAGAACCAGATCAAAGAAGGTGATACCGTGCATGTAACACTGACGTTTGAGAAGGCAGGTGTTGTTGAAGTCGATATGCCGGTGATGGCCGCGGGCTCTAAAGACATGCACGAACAACATGGCCAAATGAAACACGACCAGATGAACATGGATGGCATGAATGATGCAGGCCAGATCGAGCACATCATGAAAGCGCAATTTGACAAACCGGAAGCACCATTGTCAGTCGTGCCGGTTGTCGTTCAAGGTGATTTCGCCATCGGTGGGTGGGCGCAAGACAAGGCGGGCGGCTATGCACTGCTCAAGAAAGCGCACGGCAAATGGACGATCCATTTGTGCACTGGCAGTGCCGTCAAAGACGCAGCCAACCTAACGAAGATGGGCATTGCCCAGTCTGATGCGCAGGCCTTGGCGGCCAATCTTGCTTCAGAACTCGGCAAGCTAACCCCTGCGTTGGTTGCACAGTTGGATTCGTTTGAAGGCACGATGATGATTGAGGGCGGTGCACATACGCACGGCGGCTAATTTAACAGCATTGCGGGTGCCCTATCGAAAGCACCCGCATACTTTGGTGCAAAAATGTCAGTGAAAGCAATCGCCCTTCGGGCAACACAAAAAACCGTTTATTCAATTCCAGTTCTTGGTTGGTTAATCAAAGATGCAGTTTACGGCGGCCCAATGGCACTCGTTTGGTTCATCTTCAATCTTATCGGCAGCTGG
>JBGTAU010000536.1:0-3229 GCA_041749675.1 Rhizobiaceae bacterium
TGGTGATCGGCCTCACGCCAGCCGCAGACCGCGCTGCGCGGCAGGCTGCAAGTCAAATCGACCTGTACAAAAAGTCGCAGCAGGTGGCGCGCGTTGTGCGCGACCGCGTCATGAGCCTGACACGGCGTAGTTAGTCTCAATTTGATTTGAGGATTTGGTGCCCCTAGCCGGACTTGAACCAGCATTCCTTTCGGAACTCGATTTTGAGTCGAGCGCGTCTACCAATTTCACCATAGGGGCGCGACGAGAAGTAACGTCTGAGCGGGGCAATATCGCAAGTCGCCCCATTTGGTCAACTGGCAATTCGCTTGGAATGGAAAACATTTGTTAAAGCAGAACATTGCCGCCTTGCGATATGCAATTTTAATGACTAGGTCTCACGCCAAATCACAGGGAATTTCTCATGCTTCGCCGCCTTTATGATTGGACACTCTCGCTTGCTGCTCGAAAATCCGCCGAAATGTGGCTTGCAATCATTGCCTTTGTGGAAAGCTCATTTTTTCTCATTCCTGCTGACGTGTTGTTTTTGCCAATGGTGCTGGCGCGCAAAGACCGCGCTTATCGCTATGCTGCGGTAGCAACAGTCTTTTCTGTTTTAGGCGCGATTTTGGGCTGGGCCATTGGGCACTTTGCATATGACGCGGTGGCAAAACCTGTGTTGGAATTCTACGGCAAGCTCGATACGTTTGAGGCGATGCGTGGGTCATCCAGCACCAGCACAATCCTGCTTATGTTAGTTACCTCTGGTTTGTCGCACCTACCGCCAATCAAGGTGGTGACGATCCTTTCGGGCGCAATGGCAGTCAACATCTGGGTTTTGATCGGCTCAGCGATCGTCGCTCGCGGTGCACGCTTCTTCTTCTTGGCCTGGTTGCTCAAAAAATATGGCGAGCCTATTCAAGAATTTATTGAAAAAAGACTAGGTTTAATTGCGGGCGCTGCCGCTGCCGCCCTGATCTTGCTGTTTTTCGCTGCCAAATATCTCTTATAGCAATTGCGAGTCACGTATGATGAATGTCCACAAAACGTTACCCGCAGCAACCACAAAAGCAGCCGTGTATGTTGGCCTTGCTATGGCGCTGGTGGTTGGTACAGCGCTCGCATTTGAATATATCGGCGGCTATATCCCATGCAAACTTTGCCTTGAACAACGCACGCCCTACTATCTCGGCGCACCGATAATGTTGATCGCCGCACTAGCGTCACAAAAAAATTGGTCTGCCTATTTCACACGCGGGTTACTGGCCATTGGAGGCTTCTTGATGGCCTATGGCCTAGCAACAGCGGTCTATCATGCTGGTGTTGAATGGGCGTGGTGGGCTGGACCAACCGACTGTGTCGCTGCTGCGACCAATGTGACCACCAATGCCAATGATCTCTTAGGTGATATAAACGCACTGACACCACCATCATGCGACAAGGCCGCGCTGCGCATACTGGGTATATCAATGGCTGGATGGAATGTTCCTGCAAGCCTTGTGCTGATGCTCGCATCGTTCAAATTGGCTGCCCGATAAGTCTTAAGGCTCGAGCACAGAATCCCAGTAGAGATAATCCATCCAGCTTTCATGCAGATGGTTTGGCGGGAACATGCGGCCATTGTTGTGCAAATCATGCACCGATGGCGCGAACGGCTTTTGTCTTGGCCACATTTTGATCTTGGCCGGCATGTGCCCGCCTTTTTTAAGATTACACGGCGAACAGGCTGCCACCACATTTTCCCAAGTGGTTTGCCCACCGCAACAACGCGGAACCACATGATCAAACGTCAAATCTTCCGGTGCGCCACAATATTGGCATTCAAACCGGTCACGCAAAAACACATTAAAGCGCGTAAACGCCGGATAACGTGTCGGCTTGACATAGTTTTTCAGACAAATAACGCTTGGCAGTTTCATCGAGAATGACGGAGAGCAGACCTCTTCTTCATATTCAGCAACAATATTCACACGTTCGAGAAACACCGCTTTAATGGCATCCTGCCAAGACCAAAGCGACAACGGGTAGTAGCTCAGCGGCCGATAATCGGCATTCAGCACGAGTGCAGGAAGAGAATTGGGCGACACGGCTATCGTCAAAAATCACCTCTGACAATTAATTCCTAAAACCAACCAAACGTCTTATTTGAGAATCACAAAGCGTGATCTTCAGCAATTTTCTGATCACACTGTAATTCGTAGATGACATGAATGTGAAGCCTGAAAATTTATTGTATTAACTGCCGCTTAAAGTGGACTTTTCAACCCGCCGCGCATCACACCATAATAAGCCCACAGCAGACGCGCGGCTGTTCCACGATGCGGTGACCAATCGTTAGCAAACTGTGCAGCCTGCTTTGCTGTCGGCCGCTCTTGCAATGAAAATATTGCTTGCATTGCGTTTTGCAGGGCTATGTCCCCCGAGGGGAAAATATCGGGATGGCCTGCACAAAACAATAAATAGACCTCAGCGGTCCAAGGCCCAATGCCAGAAATAGCGGTCATCGCGCTCATCGCACTTTCTGCATTCATTGAACAAAGTTCGCCAAGATCAAGCGTGCCATCGCAAGCGGCATCAGCGACAAAGCGCAGGGTGCGCAATTTAGGGCGTGATAGCCCTGCCCCCAACAAAGTCAAATCATCCAGCGACTGAAATGAGCCGGGCGATGCCAGCGCACCGATAGCAATCAGTCTTCCTGTGATAGCATCCGCGCTGGCTTTCGAAACTTGCTGCGAAACTATAATTGAAGCCAAACTTTCAAATCCCGGCGGCGAGCGACGTAGCGGAACCTGTCCCACCAGCTCAGCGGCAGACTGCAAACGAGTGTCAAGTTGCAAAAGGCAGGTCAGATGCCGCTGAACATCGTGTATCGTCTCAATAGTTGTCATTGACGGACATCTGCCCCTACAATCACCACTCAATACAGCGATGACATTCTTCGCATTTTCATCAAAGCCAAGCACTTTTTCCTAGGTTCGCCAAGCCAGTATTTGCCAAGCCTACTTTCGCCAAGCCTAAAACGGGCCGTCAATATTGCCCGGCGCTTGAACCGTAAGGCCTAAAGTCGGGCAAGGAGGGCTTTGGATATACTGAGCACCAGCAAAGACACAAAGGCACCCGATAATCCAGCAACCGCCATGTAAGCGAAGTCTCGCAACGGGAAATTAAAGTGCTTGGCAACCAAAAGCCCAAGATAAAACCCCGCCATCACGATCATTTGGTTGCCCAATATACCAAATCCATCGTCACC
>JBGTAU010000537.1:0-4865 GCA_041749675.1 Rhizobiaceae bacterium
GTCAAATCGGCAAAAATGGATCGCGGGAACTTTAGTCATAGCTTACGCTTTGATCACCATGCTTCCACTGTTTTGGATTATTGCGACCGGTTTTAAATCATCGGTTGACTCAATTGCCTATCCGCCAAAAATCATATTTACGCCGACCGTTGAAGGCTACGTCAATGTGTTCACCGCGCAAACCCGATTGAGTGCAGAACAGGCCAGCGAGCCTCGCGAGGCGTTGCCTTGGTACGAGAATTTGGTTCGCGAAAAGGGCAACACAATTGTCGGCCCATCGCGATTTTCTGAGCGGTTTTTCAACTCCGTCATCATCGGTTTTGGCTCGACCTTCTTTGCAATCTTCCTAGGAACGGCTGCGGCTTATGCATTTTCGCGATTTAAGGTTCCGCTGAAGGATGACCTCTTGTTCTTCATTCTTTCGACAAGAATGATGCCGCCGATTGCAGTTGCGATTCCGATTTTTCTCATGTTCCGCAATTTGGGTTTGAACGACACGCATGCCGGAATGATCTTGCTTTATACGGCAATCAACCTGTCGCTCGCGGTTTGGCTGATCAATGGGTTCATTGACGAGATTCCGATTGAGTATGAAGAGGCGGCGCTGATTGACGGTTACACGCGGTTCCAAGCATTTTACAAAGTCGTGTTGCCGCAAGCCGCAACTGGTATCGCCTCGACCGCAATCTTCTGTCTGATTTTTTCATGGAATGAATATGCGCTGGCCGTTTTGCTGACATCGGGAACTGCACAAACGGCTCCGCCCTTTATTCCAACGATCATTGGCGTCGGTGGCCAAGACTGGCCGGCCGTTGCTGCAGGCGCCACGATATTCCTTGTGCCGGTGATGGTGTTCACAATCCTTTTGCGTAAGCATTTGCTGCGCGGAATAACATTCGGAGCGGTGCGCAAATGACGCTATTTTTGAACGGACTGTTGCGCGGCCGCCGCGGTGCTTGGGAAATGCTTGCATCCACCCTGATTGCTTGTGGTGTTGTCATGTTGATGCAGCCATTTTTTCTGGGTCTGTTTAGCTACTCCTTTATCGTAACCCTAATCGGCACGGTGATGTTCATCATCGTCAGCCATTTTCCGGAGTGATCCATGGCACAGATAATGATCAAAAATGTGCGCAAGGACTTCGGTTCATTCAACGCAGTAAAGTCGTCAACCTTCACGATTGAGGACGGCGAATTCTTCATGCTGCTTGGCCCTTCCGGTTGCGGCAAGACCACGACATTGCGCATGATGGCGGGGCTCGAACTGCCGACCAGCGGTGAGATTTATATCGATGGTGAAGAGGTTGGCCAAAAGCCGGCCAGCCAGCGCGATATTGCATTTGTCTTCCAGATGTTTGCACTTTATCCGCACATGAATGTCGGCAAGAATATTTCCTATCCTTTGCTGAGCCAAGGCATGCCAAAGGCTGCGGTTAAGAAAAAGGTTTCGGAAGTCGCCGAAATTCTTGGCATTACTGACATATTGAATAAGCCCGTCGGCGGACTTTCCGGCGGCGACCGCCAGCGTGTGGCGCTGGGCCGCGCGATTGTGCGCGATCCAAAAGCGTTCTTCATGGATGAACCACTGGGCGCATTGGATGCCGAGTTTCGTGAACACATGTCACAAGAATTGCGTGCGCTGCATGACCGCATGAAGGCAACGACTGTCTACGTGACGCATGACCAGTTGGAGGCCATGCAGATGGGCGATAAGATTGTGGTGATGAACCACGGTGTTGTTGAGCAGTTTGGTGTGCCCCAGCAAATTTATGATTGGCCCGCCACGAAATTTGTTGCCAAATTTATTGGCTCCCCGTCGATGAACTTTCTCGATTTCAACGGTATGGTCGGTATTGGTTCCAGTTCTGTGAATATGCACGGCGTCGAATTCAAAATACCAAGGTCTCGTGAAGGCGCTAAGGGACAACTGACGCTTGGTGTGCGCCCTGAGCATATCCATTTTTCTGACACATCAAAATACCGAGGGCGGGCGATTGCGAGTGAGTACCTAGGGACGACCCAGATTGTCACGATTGCCACGCCGAACGGGGTCATCAAAGCGCGTATACCATCGGGTCAGAAGGTCGAAGTTGAAGAGACAATCGGACTGGAGTTTGACGCGCGCACTGTGACGATTTTTGAGGGCGAGCGCAATAGGGCTTTGATCTCCGAAGCCAATGAAGGAGTGCTGAAACATGGCTGAAGTGATCCTCAAAAACGTCAGCAAACGCTTTGGCGGGACCCAAGCGCTTGATGATGTTTCAATGAACATTCCGGACGGATCGTTCGTGGTTCTACTTGGGCCAACGGGGGCAGGCAAGACCACGACGCTGCGCATGGTTTCGGGATTGGATGTGCCAGACAGCGGCGATGTGTCTATCGGTGGTCATTCGATGAAGGGACTGACCCCCGCCCAGCGCAATGTCGCGATGGTGTTTCAACAATATTCGCTTTATCCGCATTTGACTGTGCGGGAAAATCTTGCATTTCCGCTCAAATCGCCATTGTTGAAAACGAGCCCGTCTGAGATCGAACGTAAGATCAAGGAAGTGTCAGAAGTCCTACAAATCTCGCATAAGTTGGACAATAAGGCGACGGCGCTTTCGGGCGGAGAAATGCAACGTGTTTCCATAGGCCGCGCACTGGTGCGCAATCCGGCCATCTATTTAATGGACGAGCCGCTGAGTTCACTGGATGCAAAATTGCGTGCGGATTTGCGTATTGAGCTCAAACGCATCCAAGCCAACTCCGGCGCAACTCTGCTTTATGTTACCCACGACCAAATCGAGGCCATGACGATGGCAACCCATGTTGGTGTTTTGGACAGTGGCAAAGTTGTACAGTTTGGCAGCCCACGAGATATTTACGAAAACCCAGTGAGCATTTATGCCGCCAGCCGTTTGGGCCAACCACGCATCAATGTTCTGCCAGCGGACTTATTCCAAGGCGCGCCCGCCAAAGCCGTTTCCATTGGACTGCGTCCAGAGCAAATTGTGCAAGGCAAAGGTGATGACAGCATTGTTACCCGCGTTGAACACTTAGGCGACCAGACCAGATTGCACCTTTCGATCAAAAACCATGATCTCATAACGGTCACTGATGCGCACACAGAATTGCGCACAGGCGACATTGTAAAAATCCAACCACACAAGCCGTTCTATTTCGGCGCTGATGGCGCACGTCTGGCATAAGGAAGCGAACCATGACGCAATTTATCAATAAAAAAGAAGACATCGTGACCGAAGCCATTGATGGTTTAGTCGCGGCATCGGGTGGAAAACTTGCGCGTCTGGATGGCTACCCCCATATCCGTGTGGTCGTTCGCAATGACTGGGACAAATCCAAAGTCGCGCTGGTGTCTGGTGGTGGTTCGGGTCATGAGCCAGCGCATGCGGGGTTTGTTGGTAAAGGCATGTTGACTGCTGCCGTTTGCGGCGATGTGTTCGCCTCGCCTTCCGTGGATGCGGTTCTTGCTGGGATTCTTGCCGTTACGGGACCTGCGGGATGTTTGCTTATTGTCAAAAATTACACGGGCGACCGCCTGAATTTTGGACTGGCCGCTGAGCGCGCCCGCGCATTTGGGCTCAATGTTAGTACGGTCATTGTCGATGACGATGTGGCGCTGCCCGATTTGCCGCAAGCGCGTGGTGTGGCGGGAACATTGTTTGTCCATAAAATTGCTGGCGCACTTGCGGAAGCGGGCGCAAATCTTGCTGTGGTAACCGACGCCGCCATGCGCGTGATTGCAGGTACAAAAAGCATCGGCATGTCACTCGATACCTGCACAATGCCCGGCTCTCCCAAAGAGGACCGTATCCCTCAAGGCATGGCGGAACTTGGCCTTGGCATTCACGGTGAGTCCGGCGTTGAGCAAATTGAGTTTGGCAATGCCAAGCAGGGTATGGCGGCGGTCATTAACAAACTCAGTGCTGGCATGGATAATTCGCCGCATGTTGCGTTGCTCAATAATCTGGGCGGCGCGTCAGTGCTGGAAATGTCGGTGCTTCTGCATGAATTGATTCAGTCATCTATTGGTTCAAACATCACCCATATTGTGGGCCCAGCAACCATGATGACATCGCTCGATATGCGCGGGTTTTCGATCTCCACTTACCCGCTCAACAGCGCTGATCTTAAAGCGCTGGAATCTTCCACATCGTTGGCCGCATGGCCCGGTGTCAACCGTGTTGCGCCGATTGATATTATTGGCCTTCCAGATGGCCTGACGCCTGTGATGCCTTTGCCATCACAACATAAGCCAACGCGCGCATTTTTGACTGGATGTTGCGAATTGCTGATCTCGATTGAAGCTGATCTCAATGCATTGGATGCGAAGTCCGGTGATGGTGATACAGGCTCGACGCTTGCGGGCGCTGCGCGCGCGCTGATTGGCGCGATGGATAATTTGCCTTTGTCTGATTACACGCAGCTTTACCGCGCGATTGGTCAAGAACTGAGCCAGACGATGGGCGGCTCGTCCGGGGTTTTGTTAGCGATCTTTTTTGCAGCGGCGGGGGATGGGGCATCCAGCGGTCTTCCTATGCGCGAAGCTCTCATTGCCGGCCTGAAGCGTATGCAAGAAATCGGCGGCGCAAACCTTGGCGACCGCACGATGGTGGACGCCTTGTCGCCGGCACTCGATGCTTTGGAGAATGGCATGAAGGAAGCAGCAATTGCGGCGCGTACTGGCGCGAACTACACGGCCACGTTGCTCAAAGCAAAAGCGGGCCGCTCATCGTATATCAGCGCGGCGCAATTGGATGGACATATTGATCCGGGCGCCGAAGCGGTCGCGCGATTGTTTGAATATCTCGCGACTTGAGTCTGCGAAAAGCGAAACGTGTTTAGGATTGCGATTAGAATAAC
>JBGTAU010000538.1:0-5808 GCA_041749675.1 Rhizobiaceae bacterium
CCCATATCGATGGCACCGGCAATGGCCTGGTCAACACGATCACCGGCAATTCAGGCAACATTCTCAATGCTGGACTGCAAAGTTATACACTGATCGGCGGCAGCGGCAGCGATACGTTTGTTTTCGATACGGCATTATCGGCCACCAACAAAGATACGATCAGCGACTACAATGTCGCCGCTGACATGGTCCGGCTCGAAAACGCAATATTCACCGCACTCGCAGTCGGTAACCTGTCTGCCGCCGCCTTTGCCCAAAACACCACCGGCGATGCCGGCGATGCCACCGACCGGATCATCTACGAGACGGATACCGGTCGCCTTTACTACGATGCAAATGGCGCAGGCGGAGCAGCAGGAATTCATTTTGCCACTTTGACGGCAGGCCTGGCACTCACTCAGGTTGATTTTGTGGTGATTTGAGCGAATGCTTGGAAGCCAATTGGTCGCTCGTACCAAATCAGTATCCAAACACTAGGTGTTCAGTCCCGGCATCTGGTGGATCGGTTCAAGTATGAATTGATCGGGCTCTGATGTTCAGATTTTCAGATATATTCGTAAGGTGTGAGGCCGTTCCGGGTCTTGAGCCTTCGGTCGAAGTTATAGGCTGCCAAGAAGTCCGCGAGCTGCGCTCGCAGCTGATCGTGGGGTCCAAGCAATACCGTTTTACGGTCGCGTCCTGATCGTTCTGTTCATTCGCTCGAACTGACCATTGGTCCATGGGTGGTTGGGCTCGATGCCGTTGGCTTCGCAGATCATCTCAAAGCGCATCGACCGAGAATAGATGGTATAACAGTGTAGATTTCCACCCAAAACTGGGTCAGTTCTCAGTGGAAATCAACATTGACGAAAACAAGAGAGCGATTAAAGGTCAATGTTCATCTTCTGCAGGGCGATATCTCTCTGAATACCATCATTACAAAAAGTGGATTGAAGGGTGGATAAGAATACACAAAATACAAAACTATTATTTAAAAACAAATGCATAGTTTCAATAAATGGTGCTGCGAGGGAGGATTGAACTCCCGACCTCATCATTACCAATGATGTGCTCTACCACTGAGCTACCGCAGCAATCGCGCGGCTTTTGCCATAATAGGCCATTAAGCGCAAGCATCGCTTTGCCATAAAGGGATAAATGATTAGGAGTTTCTTTTTGTGCCCCCAATGTGATACCGCGCTGTTTAATTTATTTGAGATATGGATCATAGCCCATGAAAATGCCGAAATCTGATATACCGAACACACAAAATGACCGGAAAAAGCGTTTAGCCGACGCATTGCGGCAAAATCTTCAACTGCGTAAAGCGCGCGTGCGGGCAGGCGAGTCTGATGACGCGGGTCAAAAATCCTCTAAACCGGTACAAAAAGCCGATAAATAGTGATTCTCGACAGCGACTTTTTGCAAATATTCGGTCCGTTTTCAGACATAATTGGCCGTTAACCGCAAAGTAACCCTGTTCCTTGAACCCCGCGCTTCAATGGTCTAAATGCATCGCCTTTGGCGCGTGTTTGAACCATGCCGGCTGTGACTGCAAACTTGAGTGAGATAGACGATGGATCGTATTAAAATTATCGGTGGCCAGCAGTTAAATGGCGTCATACCAATATCTGGCGCGAAAAACGCTGCGTTGCCGTTGATGATCGCCTCACTGATGACCGACGATACGTTGACGCTGGAAAACGTGCCGCATTTGGCCGACGTTGAGCAGCTCATTCGCATTTTGGGCAATCATGGCGTGGATTATTCCGTTAATGGGCGCCGTGGTTCCGATGGCTCGCTCTATTCTCGCACCATTCATTTTACGGCCCGCAACATTGTTACAACGACCGCCCCCTATGAGCTGGTGTCCAAAATGCGCGCCTCGTTCTGGGTCATCGGCCCGTTGCTGGCGCGTATGGGCGAAGCGCGGGTATCGCTGCCAGGCGGCTGCGCCATTGGCACGCGCCCTGTAGACTTGTTCATCGAGGGCTTAGCCGCCCTTGGTGCGAAGATCGAGATTGAAGACGGCTATGTCGTTACCAAAGCGCCAAAAGGCGGTCTCATCGGCAACAAATATGTGTTCCCGAAAGTTTCCGTTGGCGCAACGCATGTGATGCTGATGGCCGCAGCCCTAGCGCGCGGCGAAACTGTTATCGAAAACGCCGCAATGGAACCAGAAGTGGTCAACCTTGCCGATTGCCTCAATGCCATGGGCGCAAAGATCGAAGGCGCGGGCACGCCAACCATCACCATTCAAGGCGTCACGCATCTTTCCGGTGCGCGCCATCGCATTATTCCAGATCGTATTGAAACCGGCACCTATGCCATGGCGGTTGCCATGACGGGCGGCGATGTTTTGCTGGAAGGCGCAAAGCCAGAGTTCCTGCAGGCCGCGCTGGATATATTGGTAAAGACAGGCGTTGATATCACCACGACTGAAACCGGCATTCGCGTGCGCCGCAACGGCAACAGTATCATGCCAGTCGATGTGCGCACAGAGCCGTTCCCCGCCTTCCCGACGGATTTGCAAGCCCAGTTTATGGGCCTGATGACCAAAGCTAAAGGCACATCACACATCACGGAAACCATTTTTGAAAACCGTTTCATGCATGTGCAAGAATTAGCACGTCTTGGCGCTAAGATCACTTTGTCTGGCCAAACGGCGACGGTCGAAGGTGTCGATCGGCTAAAAGGTGCGCCTGTGATGGCAACTGATTTGCGCGCTTCCTCCGCACTGGTCATCGCAGGCCTCGTTGCCGAAGGCGAGACTAACATCAGCCGAATTTACCATTTGGATCGTGGTTTTGAACATTTGGAAGAAAAACTCTCCAATTGTGGTGCACAAATCGAGCGGATTACTGGTTAACAGCATCCAGATGTTGCACTGCGATAGAGGAAGCCATAACTGATAGCGCAGACGTTTGAGTGCACCACCAACGGACACTTGAAAATCACCAAAAGAGGTATGGCGAACATGACGCTATTGAAACTTGCCGCGCTGGATAACGAGGACCTGACGGTCATCTCCGCTTGCGTGCAAGATGCTGTGCTCAAGATTGGTGAGATTAATTTTAAGCCAAAGCATAAACGTCTCGTCCTGTCGGTCAATCGCTTCTTGTGGGAGAAAGACGGTAAGCGCCTTGAGGTGCCGGAACGCCGCCGCTCGGTGTTGCACTTTGATCGCGTCATGCAAATCAAATCTGTCGGCATTGACCGTAAAGACGCTTCAGGTGTGTTGTCAATTTTGGCGTTGCAATTCACGCAAAACCAAGCACCAGCTGGAACATTGGAAATTATTTTCGCAGGTGGTGCTACCATGCGCGTTGACCTTGAATGCATCGAGGCGCAATTGGCGGACTTAGGCCCCGCGTGGGCGGCTAAAGCCAAGCCAAAGCACGGCGTTTGAGAGCAATTCATGGTGCAACGACTAAATACACGAGATGCGAACTTTGAGGGAGACTTTGACGTCTTTTTGTCAAACAAGCGCGAAGTGCCGCAAGACGTTGACGTTGCCGTTCAAGAAATTATCACTCAGGTGTGCGACCGCGGCGACGATGCGCTTTTAGAGTATTGCCTGAAGTTTGATCGCATTGAACTGAGCGCCGCCACACTTGCCGTGAGCCGCGAAGAAGTTGATGTGGCCGTTGCCAATGCTGATCCGGCTATCGTTGCCGCGTTGCAGTTGGCTCATGATCGTATTGAGAGCCATCATAAACGCCAGATGCCGAAAGATGATCGCTACGTTGATGCTATCGGCGTTGAACTTGGTTCGCGCTGGACGGCAATCGAAGCCGTTGGTCTTTATGTTCCAGGTGGCACGGCAAGCTATCCAAGTTCTGTTTTGATGAACGCAGTTCCCGCCAAAATCGCGGGCGTGCCGCGCATTGTCATGGTTGTTCCATCCCCCGCTGGAATATTGAACCCACTGGTGCTGGTCGCGGCGCGTCTTGCCGGTGTCTCCGAAATTTACCGCATTGGCGGCGCGCAGGCGATTGCAGCACTGGCCTACGGAACAGCAACCATTGCCCCGGTCGCCAAGATCGTTGGCCCCGGCAACGCATACGTCGCTGAAGCCAAGCGCCGCGTGTTTGGCAAAGTTGGCATCGATATGATTGCCGGACCGTCGGATGTATTGATCATTGCTGATAAAGACAACAATCCAGACTGGATCGCCTCTGATCTCTTGGCTCAAGCTGAGCATGACACTGCTGCACAAGTCATTTTGTTGACCGATGACGACGCCATGGCAACGGCCGTTGATGCAGCGGTCTCGCGACAGTTAAAGCGCTTGCCGCGCGGGGCGATTGCGGCGCAAAGCTGGGCTGATTTTGGCGCCATCATAGTTACGCGCAATTTGAGCGAGGCGGCAACGCTCGCCAATCGCATTGCGCCAGAACATTTAGAGTTGGCGGTTGCCGATCCCGAAGCCTTGTTGCCGGCAATCTCAAATGCTGGGGCCGTATTTCTGGGCAGCCATACCCCGGAAGTCATCGGCGATTATGTTGGCGGCTCTAACCATGTTTTGCCTACCGCTGGATCCGCCCGCTTTTCTTCTGGATTATCTGTTCTGGATTTCGTCAAGCGCACATCCATCTTGAAGCTTGGTGTCGAACAATTGCGCGCGCTGGCCCCATCGGCCATGACATTGGCCCGTGTTGAAGGCCTAGAAGCGCATCGTCATTCTGTTGGTATTCGTTTGAACTTAGACGATTTAGCAGGGGACAATAATGGGTGAAAAGCACAAAGCCCGTCTCAGTGATGTTGTTTTGGACGAAACAATAGGCCGTGCCACACCGGATATCGAGCATGAACGCGCGGTCGCCATTTATGACTTGGTGGAAGAAAACACGTTTCAGCCGGTCGGTGACGCAGACGGCGGTCCTTACAAATTAAAGCTCTCGCTGGTCGAATCGCGATTGGTTTTCGCCGTCGCGCGAGAAGATGACACAGCCGTGATTACGCACATTCTTTCGCTGTCTCCGTTCCGGCGCGTCATCAAAGACTATTTTATGATTTGCGAAAGCTATTACGAAGCCATCCGCATCTCCACGCCCAGTCAAATTGAAGCCATTGATATGGGCCGACGTGGCATACACAATGAAGGCTCGGAAACGCTTCGTGAGCGTCTCGCTGGAAAAATCGATGTAGACTTCGATACCGCACGCCGCTTGTTTACGCTGATTTGCGTTTTGCATTGGAGGGGATAAGCTATGAACGGTTCCCAATCAGCGCAATCTGCGAACTCCAAACCACAGTCAATCTTGTTTTTGTGTGGTATGAATGCCATCCGCTCGCCCATGGCTGAGGCGCTCGCGCGGTCATTGCTACCCAATGATTTTTTCGTCTCTTCCGCAGGCGTCATCAAGGGCGAGCGTGATCCATTCGTTACAGCCATTCTTGAGGAGCGGGGGCTCTCAATTCCAGCTTACGAGCCCCATGCCTTGGATGAATTGGGTGATGATTATTTTGATGTTATCGTTTCGCTGTCTCCTGAAGCACACGAACGGGCCTTGGAACTGACACGCGCGCAATCAGTCGAAGTCGAATATTGGCCATCTCTTGACCCTTCGACAACCACCGGAACCCGTACACAAATATTGGATGCGTATCGCGGTGTGAGAGACCAGCTTGAAGCGCGTATTCGGCAACGATTTGGCGACAAAATCGTTTGATAAAACAGGTGAAATTTCCACGGTTCACAAATGCAAACTAATCATATAGGTTCCGCCCAAATTTGCGGGGCAGTCAGTCTCGATAAAATCGACAAAAGGTAACGTATGACCAAAGAAGAAGTACTTGAATTTCCAGCAGTTGTTACAGAATTGC
>JBGTAU010000539.1:0-2360 GCA_041749675.1 Rhizobiaceae bacterium
TCAACTGAGCCACATCTTACCTTTGTAAACACCGGTGTCTCGTAACCCGACAACGCAAGTTGGATCAATTCGGTTTCACCGATAAAACGCCGCGACAAAATTCGAGCTGGAATTTCACCCAAATTGTCACTTAATTCAATGTCACCGAAGCGCACAGCAACCGAGGTCTCAGTTCCTTCGGGAAGGTGAGACGGGAAACTACCGATTGGTGTTTCTACTGCTTTGCCGCGTGTCACACTCAGAAAAACACTGATCTCAGAGAAAAAGCCTGCGGCAAAAAGTGAGCACGGCTTGGTATAAATTTCTTGCGCTGTGCCAACCTGAATGAGCCGGCCGTCTTTCATTAGGGCGATCTTGTCCGCCATACGCATCGCTTCTTCCGCGTCATGCGTTACAACAATTGCAGTGGCGCGGCTTTGGCGCAGTATCGCCATCGTCTCAGTTCGCACGGAGTCTTTAAGGCGGGAATCAAGTCCGGAAAATGGTTCATCCATCAGCAATACTGCAGGGCGTGGTACCAATGCGCGGGCAAGCGCCACACGCTGTTGTTCGCCGCCGGATAGTTCATGCGGATAAGCGCGCGCATGGCTTTGCAAGCCCACGCGCCCCAGTGCAGTAAACGCTTCTAACTTTGCGTCTTCACTCGCTAATGCTGTCAGTCCAAAGCGCACGTTGTCCATAATGGTCAGATGTGGAAACAAAGCGTAGTCTTGAAATACTAAGCCAATTGACCGCTTTTCAGGCGGCACATAAGCGTTTGGTCCCGATATTTCCTGATTATTGAGAAGGATGCGTCCGCTGGTCTGCAACTCTATGCCAGCGGCAATACGCAGCAGCGTCGTTTTTCCGGAGCCGGAAGGGCCAAGCAAACAAAGCACTTCGCCCGCTTCCGCTACTAGCGAGATATCATTCAGCGAAAACGCGCCGGTTTCAAAGCGATGGCTGATGTTCTCGAATTCAAGACGGGATGCAAACGAAACCCCGACGGGGCCACGCGTAACCGTAGATGCGATTGCACTTGCCATTAAATTGCCTTGTCACGGGCAATGAGCGCCCACGCGCTGTCAATCATCCCCGCCGCGCGGTGTCAACAGGCCGAGTTCCTCAAGATCAATATCCGTGAGTGGATCTTCATCGTCCTGCAGTTCATCATTGTTGGCCGGTGGTTGCGGGATGGCAAAGTTCGAAGGCATACGCGAGGACAGCAACCCTGCCCCTTTGAGCTCGTCAATACCGGGTAGATCGCGCACCTCTTCAAGTCCAAAATGATCCAGGAAATCGAGCGTTGTGCCATATGTCACAGGCCGTCCTGGTACTTTGCGCCGTCCACGGATTTTCACCCAGCCGGTTTCAAGTAGAACATCGATCGTACCTTTGGCCGTTTCGACGCCGCGTATTTCTTCCATCTCCGCGCGTGTCACCGGCTGATGATAGGCGATGATTGCGAGAACTTCCAAAGCAGCGCGCGAGAGTTTTTTCTGCTGCACAGCTTCGCGGCTCATTAAAAACGATAAATCCGCAGCGGTACGAAATGCCCAGCTGTCGCCAACATGCACGAGATTAACACCACGCATCGCATAGTCTTTTTGAAGCTGGACCAATAGACTTGAAACTTTGGCGTCATTCGGCAAACGCTCTGCCAGTGCTTTTTCAGAAACTGGCTCAGCGGACGCAAACAAAATGGCTTCCACCATTCGCAGCGTTTCCTGCACTTGTTGTTGGTTTGCCGAATTATCCGCTCTCGTGAACGGAAAAATTATGGCCTGTCCGGTCTCCGACATTTATGCCACCTCCAGCGTAGATTTGACTGGCTTTGATCTGAGATAAATTGATTGAAACACGCCGTCTTGCCGCATTTCAAGTTGGCCCTCACGCACCAACTCTAAACTTGCCGCAAATGAACTGGCCAATGCACTCACCCGCTCACTTGGGTCAGGAATAAAGGCTATCAAATATTGATCAAGCGCAGTCCAGTCGCGCATTTCGCCGACAAGTCTAGTCAAAATTTGTCGCGCATGCTTGAGCGACCAAACGGTCCGCAAAGCGATGGAAACATGGGAAATTGCTTTGCGTTGGCGCTGCGACGCGTATGCTGTCAAAAGGTCATAGAGTGTAGCCGACCATTCATTTTGCCGGTCAACGACTACTACCTCCGGCATGCCGCGGATAAAAACATCACGCCCGATACGGCTGCGATTTACCAAACGTGCCGCAGCATCACGCATCGCTTCCAAGCGTTTCAACCGAAACTGGAGCATCTCAGCGAGCTCTTCGCCACTTTCGCCATCGTCTGCGCTGGTCTTTGGAATAAGCAATTTGGATTTCAAAAATGCCAGCCAAGCTGCCATCACCAGGTAATC
>JBGTAU010000540.1:0-5084 GCA_041749675.1 Rhizobiaceae bacterium
ACAATCGTACGGTGCGATACACAGTTGAGATTGATATTTTAGGATCGCGCAGTACCGCACGGCGATGTAACTCTTCCACATCTGGATGGTCGACTGCCGCTTCCAAAACTTGGGCGATGACGCGGCGCTGGCCGGTCATGCGCGCGCCTTTTTCTGCGCAAAGCTGTTCCAGGTGTGACGTCAATGCCGGGTTCCAAATGCGCTTTGGTTGAACAAATTTATTTCAATGGAGTTATTGGAGATCGAGCCTCATGACAAGTGCCGATGACTTGCCGCTTGGGGTGTCATAATAAGATGGGCGGCGGGCAACTTGGATGAATCCTAAGCGTTTGTAGAGACCGACAGCTGCGCTATTTTGCTCATCGACCTCGAGAAACAATGTTGTCGCTCGCAGTTGATGGAGATCCCGCAATACCGTTTCGACCAGCGAAATACCGATGCCGTTGCGGCGCTCAGCTTTGTCGACTGCAAGCGTTAGTATTTCCGCTTCGCCAGCAGCTAAACGAACCAGTACAAAACCCACCGCTTTTCCTGCGTTACCAACAGGGCGTGCAATGAAGCCAAAGATCGTTGTTTCATTTAACAACGAGCGAAACTCACCGTCGTTCCAAGGCCGGTGAAAGCTCATGGTATGCAGCCGCGCCATCGCCTCACAATCACTTGTGCGCAGGCGCTCATAAGCGAACTCTTTGGTGCGAAAATAACCCAATGGCCATTTCATCAGCGCAATGCTCTTGCCAGTGTGTAGGATTCTTGTGGCTTAGCATCCGGACGACGCAAGTAAAGCGGCTTCGGTTCCACGCACATCGAAACATGAGCAGCGGCTTGCGCAATGCATTCAACTTTGGGCATCTGCACTTCATGTAAGGTTGGCAAAATCAGGACGGGATATGATGCCTGCAAGGCCGCGACACCTGAACCGCATACGAGGCTGGTTTTCAGCGCTGGCATTTTGGCAATTTCATCCAAACTGATTTGCGCAGGCGCATCAATCGGCAGGCCAGCAGGCGAAAATGACTGCGCATAAACATCGCCGCGGTGCGCATCGATGAGGCACAAAATGTCACTGGTGATATCAGCCTGCCCGATGGCCAGGGCTTGCAAACTGGTCACTCCAACCACTGGTATATTCAACGCAATGCTAAACCCAATGGCGGCAGATACGCCGACGCGAATGCCCGTGAAAGAGCCGGGGCCAACGCAGACAGCAATTTTGGTGAGGTCTTTATACTGGAGGTCGGCTTGCATCAACGCATCGCCAATTACGCCCATCAGCAATTCAGCGTGCCCTTTGCCAATATCGATGGTTTTCGTGGCTACGATGTTGCTATTGCTCTCGTCCAAGACGCAAGCACCACAAAGGCGATCTGATGTTTCAATGGCAAGCAACATGATTGCCCATAGTTCAAAACTGCACCCGCGAGCAAGCGGGTGCAGATAATTAAAGGAGTTTAAGCGCCAAATAGTTCCTTGTTGGCGACGAGCCACTGACGCAAGCTTTGCGGCGCGGTCCCAGACAAAGTCTTGATGTCCTGCGTGACCATATCGATGTTGCCTTCCAACGCATTGACATCAAAGGACACAAACAAGGGCGCAAGGAATTCAGGGACCCCCGCTGCAATCATGCCGCCTTTCAATTGATCAGGCGTTAGATGGATGACTTGAAGCGGTTTGCCGAGGACTTCTGCAAATATTTTTGCGGTTTCGTCGGCGGATAATGCCTCTGGTCCAGTCAATGTATAGGTCGAGTTGTTCGTTTCGCCAGAGGCCAAAACGGCCGCAGCTGTGCGGGCTTGATCTTCGCGCGCGGTATGCGAGGTTTTGCCTTGGCCCGAGGCGACAAACCACTGTCCGGATGCCAACGCCGCTGGCAGGGACATCGCCAAATTTTCCATGTACCAGCTGTTGCGTAAAATCGTGTGTGTAAGACCGCTGGCGGCAATTGCAGCTTCGGTTCCGCGATGATCGCCTGCGAACAGGATCGGTGAGCCTTCGTTAGGATTTGGCATAGAAGTGTAGACAACATGCGCCACACCCGCAGCCTTTGCGGCACTGACAGCTTTAAGGTGTTGCTCTAGGCGCAAGCCTGGGCGGTCTAGTGCATCGGTCGAAACAATGAGCAAACGGGTTGCGCCATCAAATGCTTTTGTGAGCGTCGCTGTATCATCAAAGTCTGCACTGCGCACGGTCACGCCTTGGCTTTCAAAGTCAGCGAGCGATTCTGGCTTTCGGCTGGCGGCAATAATTTGCGATGGCGGAACCTGATAGGTCGTCAATAAATGCTCGACCACGCGACGGCCAAATTTGCCGGATGCGCCGGTGACCAACAGAGTTTCATTTTTGGCGAGTGCCATGAATTTTCCTTTCAAAAAACAGTATGACTTTTATAGTCGGTTCTGATTTAATACCGTAAGAGGAGAACACAAGACGTGCGTAAATGCATAGTCAGTTACTCCAGTGTAACCAAAGGAACAGTGAAATGACGATGCATCGGTCCCAAGCAGATTTTGCGCCGCTTTGCCCTATCCGCGATGTGCTTGATCGCTTGGGAGATCGGTGGACCTTGCTTGTACTGATGGAACTACAAATGGGCACACTTCGTTTCAGCGCGCTTAAAAAGCAGATATCCGATATTTCGCCGCGCATGTTGGCGCAGACTGTTCGCCAATTGGAATATGATGGATTGGTGCGCCGGACTATTTATCCGACGATCCCGCCAAAAGTGGAGTATGCGCTCACGCCGCTTGGCGTTTCGATGCTCAAGCCGGTTGGCGCATTGATTGAATGGGCCAGCGAAAATCATAACGCGGTCAAAGCTGCGCGAGCGGCCTATGTGCCGCCAGAGCCTCAGTTGGCGTTGTGACCGAGCCCCATTGCCGCTTTTAATTCCAAGCGACGACGATGCAGCACCGGCTCAGTGTAGCCGTTGGGCTGCACACGACCTTTGAACACCAAGTCGCACGCGGCTTGAAACGCGATGGAATTTTCAAAGTTATTATCCATTGGCCGATAGAGCGGATCGTCAGCATTTTGCCCATCCACGACCTTTGCCATACGCTTCATGACCTCCATCACTTGGCGCTCACTGGCCACATTGTGATGTAACCAATTGGCAATGTGCTGGGACGCAATGCGGCATGTCGCGCGGTCTTCCATGAGACCGACATTGTTGATGTCCGGTACTTTTGAGCAACCGACACCTTGGTCGATCCAGCGCACGACATAGCCTAATATCCCTTGCGCATTGTTTTCAATTTCTCGTTCAATCTGTTCCTTTGGCCAATTGCCATGCGCTGCCAGCGGTATATCGAGAATGGCTTGCACAAAAGCGCGTCGACCTTGTGCTGCAATTTTCTTTTGCACAGCAAAAACGTCGATGCGGTGATAGTGGAGGGCATGAAGGGTCGCTGCCGTTGGTGAGGGAACCCAGGCGCAATTGGCACCAGCTTTTGGATGATCGATTTTTTGTTCCAGCATTGCCGCCATTAAATCGGGCATGGCCCACATGCCCTTGCCGATCTGCGCCTTTCCAGAAAGGCCACATTCAAGACCAATATCAACATTGAGAATTTCATAAGCGCCAATCCAAGCCTTGCGCTTGATGTGGTCTTTGCGCGAAAATGCGCCCGCTTCGAATGAGGTGTGGATTTCATCGCCCGTGCGATCCAAGAAGCCTGTGTTGATAAAGGCTACACGGTGTTGGGCCGCGCGGATGCACTCTTTGAGGTTCACGCTGGTGCGGCGCTCTTCGTCCATAATACCGATTTTGACGGTGTGCTGTGGCAAGCCCAGCATGTGCTCGACACGGTCAAAAATCTCATTTGTAAACGCGACCTCTTCAGGGCCGTGCATCTTTGGCTTAACCACATAAACGGAGCCAAGCACCGAGTTGCGCAGGCCTTTGGCCTTTTTCAAGTCATGCATGGCTATCAGCGTTGTGACCACAGCATCTATGATACCTTCGGGAATTTCCGCGCCTGTTGAATCAATGATGGCCGGATTGGTCATCAGATGACCGACGTTGCGGATCCAAAGCAGCGCACGGCCTTTGACAACATATTCGCCGCCGTTTGGAGCGGTGTAGACACGGTCATCGTGCAGGCGGCGCGTGACGGACTTGCCGCCCTTGTCCATCACGGCTTCCAAATCGCCCTTCATGAGGCCCAGCCAATTGGCGTATGCACCCACTTTGTCTGTTGCATCCACGCACGCGACCGAGTCTTCACAGTCCATAATTGCCGAAATCGCGCTTTCGATTTGCACATCAGCCAGACCTGCTTGATCGTGGGCGCCAATGAAATGCGCACGATCAAAAACCAATTCGACATGCAGTCCATTGTTGCGCAAAAGCACAGCATCAGGCGCTTTTGGATTGCCGCGATAGCCGACGAATTTTTCAGCATTCACCAATGGCAGATCATCACACAGCAACGCATCGCCCTTGACATGATAGCGGCGCACGTCGGCATGGCTGGTGCCTTGGATCGGAAAATGATCGTCAAGAAACACCCGCGCCCGCGCCACGACGCGCGAACCGCGACCGCGCTCATAGCCACCCTTCGGCGGCGTGCTGCCCATGGCATCAGTGCCATAAAAACAATCATAGTAGCTGCCCCAGCGCGCATTGGCAGCATTGAGGGCGTAACGCGCGTTGGTAATCGGCACCACCAATTGCGGGCCTGGGATGCTCGCGATTTCCGGATCGACATTGGTTGTGTCAATCTTAAAGTCTGGACCTTCCGGCAACAGATAGCCGATTTCAGTCAGAAACTTTTCGTAGGCCACCGCATCGTGCGTTTTGCCACGATTGGCCTTGTGCCATTCGTCAATCTTGGCTTGAAGGTCATCGCGCTTGGCCAGCAAGGCACGGTTCTTGGGGGCAAGATCATGGACGAGCTTTGAAAACCCTTTGAAAAACGCATCGCTATCCAAGCCTGTGCCGGGCAAAGCCTGTGTCACAAGAAAATCGTGCAACTCTTTGTCGACGGCCAAATTGTGGATGGTGAGGCGTTGGCTCATGGTCATAATCCCCTTCAGTTTGCTGCCGCGCAAACAGCACACTCAACAGTATGGCGTCAATTGGT
>JBGTAU010000541.1:0-8549 GCA_041749675.1 Rhizobiaceae bacterium
TAGCGGTCGCCATCACGTGGGCCACCTTCATGGCCTCCGAACGCCTCGACAAATTCCTCGGTGAAACCGGTCGCTCAGTCCTCACACGTTTGCTGGGCATGCTGCTGGCGGCACTATCCGTGCAATTCGTTGCCGATGGCATCCGAGTGATGGCCGCAGCCTAGCGCCCATCACCGCATCGCTAAAATTCCTCAAAACGGTATTTCATCATCCAAATCGCGCGAACCGCCGCCGCCTGCAGGCGCGCTGCTACGTGAACCACCTGACGATTGCATCGGGCTAGAACGGCCAAAGTCCGAACTGCCGCTTTGATCATACTCGCCGCCGCCGCCAGAACTACGCGACGAGCCTTCATTGCGACTGTCCAACATTTGCAATTCGCCGCGATATTTCTGCAGCACAATTTCCGTCGTGTATTTCTTTACGCCCGCATTGTCCTCCCAAGAGCGCGTTTGCAGCGCACCCTCGACATAGACCTTCATGCCTTTTTTCAAGTATTGTTCAGCAACTTTCGCGATCTGATCGTTGAAAACGACAATATTGTGCCACTCGGTCTTTTCTTTGCGTTCGCCCGAATTCTTGTCCCGCCAGCTTTCAGACGTCGCCAATGTAAAATTGACTACACTATCGCCAGATTGCATTTTGCGCACTTCTGGGTCTTTGCCCAAATTGCCGATCAAAATAACCTTGTTCAAACTTCCAGCCATAACCCTACTCCCTCGCTAAAATTCGCACCGCGCACACAATCACACGCACTCACTAGCCTGATTTCAATCCAACCGCTTTAGGTTGGTCGGATTGTCCACAGTCTATTTGTTCTGTCTTTGTTCTAACCAAACATTATCAAATGTCAACCAGAAATATGTATTCGAAAAAAACTTCGCCAAACTAATCACAAATCAACAAAAAGCCTTGATGCTCAATGTTAGCATCAAGGCTTGCGGGACTTTGCCCGATTTTCCTCACAAGAGGTTAGTAACTCGCCTGCTTGAGGCGACAAATTTTCCAACGATGTAGTCCTGTGGGGAAATCCCACCACTATGCTTGTGCTGGCGGCGTCATGGCCCCGCTCCTGTGTTGGTACGGCTGCATTCGCCGTAATGAAAACTTGCGCCTCATTATGAGAAAAATCAATATTAATCGTAAGCTTGCGCATCACATTTTATTGCATGTGTGGATGTCTCAAACACAGCCTCGACATCTTGTTGTGTTCTATATATGTTCTAATCGTGAGTCACCAAGTGTCAGTTGCTGTTCATATCATATGAAGCCAAACCCTTTGGCTGTAGACAAACCTTCTCAAACGCTGGCAGAGCATTAGTTACGCAATCAAGCACTGAAGTTAAAGATTAGACGGGCGATAATGGCAGACCAAAAATATATTTCCATTCGCGGCGCACGCGAGCATAATCTCAAAAACATTGATCTGGACCTGCCTCGCGATAGCCTCATCGTCATGACCGGCCTATCCGGATCCGGCAAATCCTCACTCGCTTTCGATACCATCTATGCCGAAGGCCAGCGTAGGTACGTAGAAAGCCTCTCGGCCTATGCACGCCAGTTTTTGGAAATGATGCAAAAGCCGGACGTTGACCAGATCGACGGCCTGTCGCCGGCTATTTCCATCGAGCAAAAAACCACCTCGCGCAATCCGCGCTCCACGGTCGGCACAGTCACCGAAATCGCAGATTACATGCGCCTGCTGTTTGCCCGCGTTGGCATTCCCTATTCGCCCGCCACTGGCCTGCCCATCGAAAGCCAGACTGTCAGCCAAATGGTAGATCGCGTCTTGGAACAAGAGGAAGGCACGCGGCTTTTTATTCTCGCGCCCATCTCGCGTGGCCGCAAAGGCGAATTCAAAAAGGAGCTGGCTGAGCTGCAAAAGAAAGGTTTCCAGCGCGTGAAAGTGGATGGCGTCTTTTACGAAATCGCCGATGTCCCCTCACTCGATAAAAAGTTCAAACATGACATTGATGTGGTCGTTGACCGCGTGGTCGTGCGTTCTGATATGAAAACGCGCCTTGCCGACAGCATCGAAACATCGCTGCGCCTCGCCGAAGGCATCGCCGTTGCTGAGTTTGCTGACAAGCCGCTGGCCGCTGGCGACACATCAGAAGAAGGCGCTAACAAATCCAAGAACGAAACACATGAGCGCCTGCTGTTCTCCGAAAAGTTCGCCTGTCCGGTCTCCGGTTTTACCATCGCCGAAATCGAGCCGCGCCTGTTCTCGTTCAACAACCCGTTTGGCGCATGTCCCTCTTGCGATGGTCTGGGCTCTCAGCAAGCGGTCGATCCAAATCTCATCGTACCGGAAGGCCACGTGTCTTTGCGCGAAGGCGCGATCGCACCATGGTCGAAGTCCACTTCGCCTTATTACACGCAAACGCTCGAGGCGCTTGGCAAAGAGTATAATTTCAAACTCGGCGACCGCTGGCGCGATCTATCTGAAGAAGCCCAAAAAGCCATTCTGTACGGCACCGGCACGCGAGAAATCGCCTTCCAATATGACGATGGCTTGCGCTCCTACAAAACCACCAAAGTCTTTGAAGGCGTTATCCCCAATCTTGAACGCCGCTGGAAAGAGACCGATAGTTCTTTGTCGCGGGAAGACATTGAGCGCTATATGTCGGCCACGCCCTGCCCCGTCTGCCACGGCTATCGCTTAAAGCCCGAAGCACTGGCAGTAAAAATCAACCAGATGCACATCGCGCAAGTGTCCAACATGTCGATCCGCGACGCTGCCAAATGGTTTGAAGCGTTGCCGCAACATCTCAATGCCAAGCAGATCGAAATCGCCCCACGCATCTTGAAAGAAATCCGCGATCGTCTGCGTTTCCTCAATGATGTCGGCCTCGAATATCTCGCTCTCTCGCGCAATTCCGGCACGCTGTCCGGCGGCGAAAGCCAGCGCATACGCCTTGCTAGCCAAATTGGCTCCGGCCTCACCGGCGTTCTTTATGTGCTCGATGAGCCGTCCATCGGCCTCCATCAGCGCGACAATGAACGTCTGCTTGTCACGCTGCGCCGCCTGCGCGATTTGGGCAACACCGTCATCGTCGTCGAACATGATGAAGACGCTATTTTGACTGCCGATTACGTTGTCGATATCGGCCCCGCCGCCGGCATCCATGGCGGCAATATCATCGCCCGCGGCTCGCCAGCCGACATCATGAATTCGCCCGACAGCATCACCGGCAAATATCTCACCGGCGAATGGTCCGTTCCCGTCCCCGCCACCCGCCGCCCAATTCAAAAATCCAAACGCCTTAAAATCATCGGCGCGCGCGGCAACAATTTGCGCAATGTCTCTGCCGAAATCCCGCTCGGCGTTTTCACCGCAGTCACCGGCGTGTCCGGCGGCGGCAAGTCTACTTTCCTCATCGAAACCCTGTTTAAATCCGCCTCCCGCCGCATCATGGGCGCGCGCGAAAACCCCGCTGAGCACGACCGTATCGAAGGCTTGGAACTGCTCGATAAAGTCATCGACATCGACCAGTCCCCCATCGGCCGCACCCCGCGCTCAAACCCCGCCACCTACACCGGCGCGTTCACGCCCATCCGCGAGTGGTTCGCCGGCCTGCCGGAAGCCAAGGCCCGCGGCTACCAGCCCGGCCGTTTCTCCTTTAACGTCAAGGGTGGCCGCTGCGAAGCCTGCCAGGGCGATGGCGTCATTAAAATCGAGATGCACTTCCTCCCCGATGTCTATGTCACCTGCGATGTCTGCCACGGCAAACGCTACAATCGCGAAACGCTGGACGTCGTCTTCAAAGGCAAGTCCATCGCCGATGTGCTCGACATGACCGTCGAAGAAGGCGTCGATTTTTTCGCTGCCGTCCCCATGGTCCGCGACAAGCTAGACGCGCTCAAACAAGTCGGCCTCGGCTACATCCACATCGGCCAGCAAGCCACCACGCTCTCCGGCGGCGAAGCCCAACGCATTAAACTCGCCAAAGAACTCTCCCGCAAAGCCACCGGCCGCACGCTCTATATCTTGGACGAGCCCACCACAGGTCTCCACTTCCACGACGTCAAAAAACTCCTCGAAGTGCTCCACGAATTGGTTGACCAAGGCAACACCGTCATCGTCATCGAGCACAATCTGGAAGTCATCAAAACAGCCGACTGGATCGTAGACCTAGGCCCCGAAGGCGGCGACGGCGGTGGCGAAATCGTGGCCGTCGGACGGCCTGAGGATATATTGGATGAGCCGAGATCGTATACGGCGAAGTTCTTGAAAGAGCTGCTGGCGCGGCGACCTTGGACGGGTGGGAAGGCGGATTAGAAGATTACTTTTGGCCAAAGCGCGGCTGGCTGGATTTGTTTTGCAAATCTCCAAATCGGCGCTGGCCAAACGAAGCGGGGCCATTTTGTTGAGTGGCAGTGTTCCTTTGGCTCGATGTACGCGCAACAGGCGGACGGCCTGAATTTCCAAACCGATCTAACTCTGTCAAACTAAGCATACCAGACCGTTCAGAGGCAGCCATCCAAATAACCGACACAAATGCGGCGTGGACCATAATTATAAAGGCGATAATGGCACAAAAAACCAACGACCAAAGTATAGCGGAAACGAAGTTATCCGCGCGATGCATCAATTGTGTCACATCCGCATCGGGAGATGCTGCTCGAGCTACCAAAAAGAAAACGCCAAGAATTACGTGCGGAATTGCTGCCAGCGCAACAAAACTTTTTTTGTCGTCAGTTACAGCCGAGACAACACTCACTTCTTTTTCCGAACGCAGGTCCATGGCAACCATAAAACTCTCACATAACACAATGGCCTTCTTTGCGTAGAAACCGAAATAGACTGCGCTTAATAGCGCAATCCCGTAAAGGATCGGGTTGGTGAATGGCTCAAGTAGATTTTCCAAAAAACTATCTGCGTAAACGTTCAAATCAGCTGTTGCCGCAGTATTAATTGTTTGTCTCAGATTCACTGAGTACATAACTGTTATACCCGCACCGAAAGCGAAGTTAAACACGGCGAAACCCGCAAAACTGGGCCAAGCGCGACCTATAACGGTCCAAATGCTCGCTGCCTTAATTTCAAATTCTCGTTCACTTAGGCCGCTTGAAAATAAGGCAGCAGACCTCATCACAGTAGTAAAAAGGCCAATCAATGAAACTGCAACCAAGATAAGCGCTAATATCGAAGTAATCTTTTCCACAGTGGTGCCGGGCTTTATACCGAATACTTTTTCTTGCCCCTCACCGAAAAGGAATACAATCGCAAACATAACAAAGAATAGAAGTGAGGGTACGGCGGCATTCCCAATAAGCCGAAAGGGCAATGATGCCAGTTTGCGCATTCCATACAAGGTATAGGCCAAATCGACTTTATCTTTTAGCATTGCGCATCCCTCATCGCGTTGTATTGAATCGTTCGTACTACCATGAGGTTTAATTTGACTTAATGAACCTTGGAGAAAGCGCCCGCGACAAGATTTTGGAAACTTTGAAGCGGTGAATGGCGACCAAGAAAAGCTATCCCATCACTTCGTCATGCCGGACATGCGCAACGCAGATCCGGTATCCATGCCTCTCAACTTCAAATACCAAAACCGGTCGGGTGAAGTCCGCTAATCGTCATCGCCAGTGCAATGGATTGCGGATTGTTTAACGTGTCCGAAATAATCCGCACTCCCCTTCGCCCCGCCACTTGCGGAGAGAAGGTGTCACGCAGTGACGGATGAGGGGCAGCGCCTAGTTTCATTCATTCTCTTCGCCCCACTCAAAACCTTCGGCGGCGAAGCCCCAGACTACAACACTTTCAACGCCAACTTCGACGACGAAATCGCATCGTCCAACCGCACCCAGATCCCCGCAGCATACCTCGGTCAGCGCCTTCTCGCGTTCAAAAACGCGCTGGACAATCTCCAATCCCAAGCCCGCCGTCTCACCCGTTGGTACGCCATCCGCGACGCCGCGCTCGCTCAAGACCGCGCGCATCGTCTATCCCCCATGCGCCCCGGCCTGCCGCCCTACCACAACAAGCAACCGATCAATCCAGTCGAAGAAGCACGGCTCGATTGCCATTCATTCGCCCAATACGCCCGCGCCCGCAGGCATAGTTCTTGAAATCAAACAAAATCTTTATCATTGTACGCTGGTATTTGCCCAAACCGGCGCGTTTATGTATATCAGCACAGCAAACCCTACAGCCTAAAAAACAATCAAACTGCATATTTTTTAATCACAAACCTACAATTCTGCGCCCACATTTCTACGAAATATTCCGCAACACCAATAAAATCAACATGTTATCACGTAGAAATATCTGGCATGGTTCCTGCTTATATTCGCGTGGAGCGAGCGCGTGGTTCGCGACAAACAGTTCGGAGACGTCCCCAAATGAAAAAAATCGAAGCCATCATCAAGCCGTTCAAGCTCGACGAAGTGAAGGAAGCCCTTCAGGAAGTCGGACTGCAAGGCATTACGGTGACAGAAGCTAAGGGCTTCGGTCGCCAAAAAGGCCACACAGAATTGTACCGCGGCGCGGAATATGTTGTTGATTTCCTGCCAAAAGTGAAAGTTGAAGTGGTTTTGATGGATGAAAACGTCGAAGCTGCCATTGACGCCATTCGCAAGGCAGCGCAAACGGGCCGCATCGGCGATGGAAAAATCTTCGTCTCCAACATCGAGGAAGTCATCCGCATTCGCACCGGTGAATCCGGCGCAGACGCGGTCTGATCATCACGCGACAACCACCTTTCTAACCTAAACATTCAAGGAAGATAAAACATGACTACTGCCAACGATATCCTGAAGCAGATTAAGGACAAGGACGTTAAGTTCGTGGACCTGCGCTTCACTGATCCAAAAGGTAAACTGCATCACGTCACGATGGACGTTGGTCTGGTTGACGAAGATATGTTCACTGATGGCGTCATGTTTGACGGTTCATCCATCGCTGGCTGGAAAGCCATCAACGAGTCCGACATGGTTTTGATGCCGGTGCCAGATACTGTGCATATGGACCCGTTCTTCGCCCAGTCCACAATGGTCATCCTCTGCGACATCTTGGATCCAATTTCCGGCCAAAAATACAATCGTGACCCGCGCGGCATTGCTAAAGCTGCTGAAGCCTACATGAAAACACTCGGCATAGGTGACACTGTTTACGTTGGTCCAGAAGCTGAATTTTTCGTATTCGACGACGTCAAGTTCAAAGCTGATCCATACAACACTGGCTTCAAACTTGATTCTTCCGAATTGCCGTCCAACGATGACACCGACTATGAAACCGGCAACTTGGCTCACCGTCCACGCGTTAAAGGCGGCTACTTCCCAGTTCCGCCAATCGACAGCGTACAAGATATGCGCTCTGAAATGCTCACCGTTTTAACGGAAATGGGCGTCACTGTTGAAAAGCATCACCATGAAGTGGCAGCTGCCCAGCACGAGCTCGGCGTCAAGTTCGACACCCTGCTGCGCAACGCAGACAAGATGCAGCTCTATAAATATGTTGTGCATCAGGTTGCCCATGCATACGGCAAAACCGCAACCTTCATGCCAAAGCCAATTTTTGGCGACAACGGTTCTGGCATGCATGTGCATTTCTCGATCTGGAAGGGCGGCAAGCCAACATTCGCTGGCGATCAATATGCTGGCTTGTCGGAAAACTGCCTGTACTTCATTGGCGGCGTTATCAAGCACGCCAAGGCTGTTAACGCATTCACCAACCCACTCACCAACTCGTATAAGCGTTTGGTTCCAGGTTATGAAGCACCGGTTCTGTTGGCCTATTCTGCGCGCAACCGTTCCGCTTCTTGCCGTATTCCACACGGTTCAGGTCCAAAGTCCAAGCGCGTTGAAGTGCGTTTCCCAGATCCAGGTGCAAACCCATACCTCGCATTCGCGGCACTCTTGATGGCCGGTCTTGATGGTATCAAGAACAAGATCCATCCAGGTCAGCCAATGGATAAGGATCTTTACGACTTGCCACCAAAAGAACTCAAGAAGATCCCGACCGTCTGTGGTTCTTTGCGCGAAGCATTGCAGTCACTTGACAAGGATCGTGCATTCTTGACCGTCGGCGGCGTGTTCGACAACGACATGATCGATAGCTTTATCGAATTGAAAATGGCTGAAGTCATGCGTTTCGAAATGACCCCGCATCCGGTCGAATTCGATATGTACTACTCGGTTTAATCAAACCGGATCTGACCCAATAAAAAACCCGGCAGCGATGCCGGGTTTTCCTATTTTGGGTTGAATATTCGAAAATCTATCCACACGCCGAGAAACGCCGTTACTCTGATTCATAACTGAATTGGAATAACCAGATGGATAACAAGCCAACCGACTGCCCAGTAACTACACGTTGCGAACCGCTTGCAAAAAATCAGCCGCCGCTCGCATTTCAATCCATCGGGCAGCTCGCCTTTGAATGGCTTCAGCGTCAACGCCCCAGTTTTCATTGGTCCAATCTTCATCAACATGCGCATCAGCCCAAACTTGTTCAGCCTCAAACTTGTGCGCAGCAACTGCCAACGCCATCACGGCAGACCCAAGCAATGTCGTCATTGCATGGAGACCAGCCAGCGAAA
>JBGTAU010000542.1:0-3939 GCA_041749675.1 Rhizobiaceae bacterium
TTTTGCATCTGAAACCAGACCCAAATCCAATATCTTTTGCAACTTGGTCGCATGGCGGAACGTCGGTTCTGTTGATTTACCACTGCGCACTGCATCCACAAAACGATTGTAATTCATTGGCACAGTGCCAGCATCAATGTCTGTCCAAGTACCCGTTTCGATACTTGCGCCAGAGCACCCACGCAACCATGATCCTTCAGTGGTGTGCAGCACTTCCAGTGAGCCTTTTTCGCCGTAGATGCGCAATTTGAGTTCATTAAGATGTCCGGTCGCCCAGCGTGTAGCATGAACGACACCCAAAGCGCCGTTGCTGAAATCAACGGTCATGGTGAAGCTATCGTTGGCGTCGAGATCGTAGTCACCAATTTTGTCGTTTGGCGCTTTATGAAAAGTTTTCAGGCGACAAAATACATGGTCGATGTCTAAGGCAGCGCCGTAGCTGGCGAAATCGAGAATGTGAATACCAACATCGCCCAACACGCCATTGGAGCCATGTTTTTTCGATAGGCGCCAGAGCCATTGTGATTCTGTGCGCCAATCGCCCCACGCTTTTGCGACCAGCCAGCTTTGCAAGTAGGATGCTTCGACATGGCGGATGGTGCCCAGTTCGCCCGTAAGCACCATTTCGCGGGCTTTTTGAATGGGGGCGACATTTCGATAGGTCAGGTTGACCATGTTGATGACACCTGCCCGTTCGGCCGCTTCAGTCATCTCCAAGGCTTTCTCGTAATTTTCGGCCAGTGGTTTTTCGCACAATACATGCTTGCCAGCGGCGAGTAACTGCATGGTGGTTGGGTAGTGGATTTTATCCGGCGTAACATTGGTCGCGCTGTCGAATTTGCCCCACGCAATCGCTGCATCAAGCGAGGTGAAACGCTCTGGAATGTTGTGTTTGTCAGCGAATGCTTCAAGCTTTGCGGGATCAACATCGACCGCTGCGACCAACTCAACGCCATCAATGTTTGCAAAATTATCAGCATGGTGATTGGCCATGCCGCCGGTTCCTACGATCAGTAAGCGCATATCAATTGATCCTATTTGTAACCGGCTTCGCCCGCTTCGTGTAGTTTGCCGCCACGTTCGACCAATGGCTCGATCGATTTTTCGACAGGTACATTGGGTGCGTCATGGATGGATTTCTGCTGATTAGACGGGTTGTAGGCCCATTTGACCGAGTTCTGCAGAACCTTTTGGACATTGGCGTCGTGGTAGGTTGGATAAGTTTCATGACCGGGGCGGAAGTAGAAGATATTGCCCGCACCGCGCCGATACGTCAGACCGGAGCGGAACACTTCGCCGCCTTGGAACCAAGAGATAAATACTGTTTCGAGCGGCTCTGGCACGGCGAACTGTTCGCCATACATTTCTTCATATTCCAGCTCGAAATATTCGCCAAGTCCGGCCGCTATCGGATGGCTGGGGTTGATGACCCATAGCCGCTCACGCTCGCCCGCTTCCCGCCACTTTAAGCTGCACGGTGTACCCATCAACTTTTTGAAGATTTTAGAATAATGACCGGAATGCAAAACAATAAGGCCCATGCCTTCCCACACACGCTTGGCGACGCGTTCGACTATTTCATCCTCAACAGCGCTATGATCTTTATGCCCCCACCAGACCAAAACGTCGGTCTCGGCCAAACGCGCTTCGGATAGACCATGATCTGGCTGCTGGAGTGTCGCTGTTGTCGCCGAGATCGCCGTGTCTTGATTGAGCGCGGCTGCGATAGTTTCATGCATGCTCAATGGATAGATGTGGGCGACAACTTGGTTGATTTGTTCATGGATGTTTTCACCCCATACGACTGTGCGAATGACCATAATTTCTCCCAAATAGAATAAACATTGCGTTGTGATCGAGGCGCATTTCAACAAAATTGAAAGCGGTTTCAATTTCAAGGCTAATCTACGTTTGCGCTCTGCGCAACAGTTTATTTTGCACTCGAATACTAACGCTTGAATATCTTTGAAAGGCGCTTGGTTTCTGCCGCATCAAAGGCGCGCTGGGCTTTATCGTGTTTGGCATAAATTGATTTTATAGTGGTTTTGAATTTGGCCAACAAACGATCACAATCAGATTGCGGAGCGATAGCTTCCACAGCTTTTTCCATTGCTTCGGCTGCCTTTTCACCAATTTTTACGTGCACCTGCTCATGCAAACGGGCGTAACGCGAGAATGCATCAAAACCTCGCTTTAATTCAGCGGATGCGCCATCACGATCGCGCCATTGAGGATATGAGATATGCGCAATGACCTTAAACTTAGCAGAGCGGAAATAGCAGCCATTGGAATCTTGGGTTGGATCAAACTTCACTGGGACAATACGCAATTCGGTGGCGGCAAAGGCATGGCCGTTCATGGGTGCATTGAGCGCGAATGAACGATCCAATTGCTTTTCATTGGCACCGCCCACTTGAAAATATCCAGTGGTCACCGTGCTGGTGGTGCATCCGGAAATAAAAAGCAAACCAAGCAAGGCTATTGTTTGAATACGACGCATAGCTGAACCTTTTCATCCGTGTTGAAGTGCTAACACGAACAGACCATTTCATGCGCACGCAATAGTTTCAACCTAAACAATTTGGGTTGACGATTATTTGATCGCGCGCTCACCAAATGTCCCGAAGCAATCGGTATCAGACACAAAAAAGGCCAGACGGTGTCTGGCCTTTTTCAACAATCATTGCTGGAAGGTTCATGTGTTTAGTGCGCGACCGTTGAAATCGCCTCATCATCGATGGTTTTCACTGGCGTTGTCGGCTCGGTCCATTCGATTGCCACAGGTTGACGCACCAAGGCATGTAACAAGACATCGTTGACATGGCTAACGGGTACGATTTCCATACCGTTTTTCACATTGTCCGGAATATCGGCCAAATCCTTGGCGTTCTCTTCGGGAATGAGCACCTTCTTGATGCCGCCACGCAGCGCTGCCAGCAATTTTTCCTTGAGGCCGCCGATGGGCAGCACCCTGCCCCGCAGTGTCACTTCGCCAGTCATGGCGATGTCAGCGCGGATTGGAATGCCTGTCAGCACCGAGACAATCGCGGTGGTCATGGCAATACCTGCCGATGGACCGTCCTTGGGTGTTGCACCTTCCGGCACGTGGACGTGAATATCGCGCTTATCGAACAATGGCGGTTCAATGCCGAAATCCAACGCGCGCGAGCGCACATAAGATGCCGCTGCCGAGATGGATTCCTTCATCACATCGCGCAAATTGCCCGTCACTGTCATGCGGCCTTTGCCAGGCATCATGACGCTTTCGATGGTGAGTAATTCACCGCCGACTTCTGTCCACGCAAGACCTGTGACTACGCCCACTTGATCGTCTTTTTCAGCCGAACCGAAGCGATACTTCGGCACGCCCAAATAATCCGAGATGTTGGCAGCGGTGACTTTGATTGTCTTTTTCTTTGAGCGCATGATTTCAGTCACGGCTTTACGGGCCAAGGTCATCAATTCACGTTCAAACGAGCGGACACCGGCTTCACGGGTGTAGATTTGGACAATCGCATGCAGTGCATCATCGGAAACCGAGAATTCCTTCGGCTGCAAAGCATGGTCGCGGATCGCCTTGGGTAGCAGATGCCGCTTGGCAATTTCGACCTTTTCATCTTCCGTGTAACCGGCAAGACGAATGATCTCCATGCGGTCCATGAGCGCCGGCGGAATGTTGAGTGTGTTGGCGGTGGTCACGAACATCACGTCTGAGAGGTTATATTCGACCTCCAGATAGTGATCCATGAACGCATGGTTCTGTTCTGGGTCCAACACTTCAAGCAATGCGGATGATGGATCGCCGCGGAAATCCTGGCCCAGCTTGTCGATTTCATCGAGCAAGAACAATGGGTTGGACTTCTTGGCTTTCTTCATAGACTGGATAACTTTGCCCGGCATCGAGCCAATGTAGGTACGGCGGTGACCGCGAATTTCGGC
>JBGTAU010000543.1:0-2588 GCA_041749675.1 Rhizobiaceae bacterium
GCGCTCCCACAGGCTTTGGCGGACGCAAAGCTCTAGAAGACTGCGATTGCGCCGTCCCGCAAATCAGCTTATTGAACTGATGATCAATAATGCGATTGGAGGGCGATATGGCACGCATTGCAGGCTCCGACAGCGCAAAAACACGGGCTCTGATTTGCGAAAAAGCGCTCGCATTGAGTGCGCAGACGGGGTTTGAAGCGCTTACAATGCGCGCTCTTGCCGCCGCCGTAGGCGTGCAGGTGGCCGCGCTTTATCACTATTTTCCGGATAAGCAGTCGTTGTTATCCTTTCTTCTCACCACCCATTACGATCGCTTGCAGGCGCAAGCGACCGCCCTGCCCATCACGGCAAACGCGGCCCAGAGTTTGTCCAATTTCGCAATATTTCACATTGCCTATCACGCCACACACCGCCCTGAAGCGCTTCTGGCTGCCCAGGAGTTGCGCAGTCTAACCCGCAATAATGCCAACCTGATTTTGCCAAAGCGCCAGGCTTATGAGCGCATCCTGCGCCAAATTTTGAGCGAGGGTGTTGGCACGCACGCATTCACCATTACGGATCAGGCGCTGACTGCCGCTGCACTGTTGGCGATGCTCACAGAAGTTGCCATTTGGGTTCGGCCAAGTGGCAAAGCACCATTGGAAGAGGTCGCCCTCTCTTTTGCGGCCGTCGCCGTGAAAATGGTTAGTTCATAACTGGATTCACGACAAAAAACCGCGCCCGATGTCCCCCGGGTCGCGGTTTTCAATTTTAGCCCACTCGCCCCAATTGAGTTGACCCTATTTTAAGTCCGGCTCCCTCCCGGATCTTATGAATTCCAAATTAGTGAGCGGTCATCCATTCGCGTGCGCTGCGTAGCGCACTCGCCAATTCCATTTTCGACATCATGGTCGCCAGTTCGGCACGCATTTCTGCGGCGCGCTCGCTGCCTTTAATCGCAGCAATGTTGAACCATTTGTGTGCTGCCACCATGTCGGTGTCACAGTCGCGCCCGGTGGCGTACATCATTCCCATATTGAAGAGAATATCAGCCTGTGCGCTCGCGCCCATCGAACCATTAGAAGCCATATCAAAATCAAAACGTGCCATGTTCCAGTTCCCCGTAAACCCTTGAGAGCGCTTGTTTTTTCCGGACCATCCGGTGCTCCCTGATGTTTTTGAGAATGCCGCATGGGCTTGAATCTGACGTTAAATGTTGTGATTAATTAGATGCAAATGAAAAGAAAACGAGATGTAAATTTCATATTTTGGCAACCACACATGTGCAGTGATTCCAATGATTTACGCGAAATTTAACGCCTGATTCAGACTTAAAAAGAAACGATTGACTAACCACGAGTTGGGATGAGCCCATAAACATTGCTTCAAATGCAACATAAATTTCCGTTGCACGCTCACAAAAAATCTTCATTCTAACGTTACGGTACGACTTCCAAGCGCCGTTGATTTGAGCTACTCTTACGTTATCGTAAGGGACACGACCGTTGGCGGGAGGCTGGCGGGTAACAAGGAGGACTATCCATGCTTCGTAAATTGATCACCGCCGCTGCCATTTCTGCCCTTTTATCCGGTTCTGCCTTTGCTGAAGACATCATTGCTGGCAATTGGAAAACGCAGGGCGGCGAAACCGCTGCGATTTCCGGCAGTGGCAGCTATTCCATCGTGTTGAAAACCGGCAAACATGCTGGCAAGAAAATCGGCACCTTCTCAGGCACCAACGGTAAATATACCGGCACGATCACGGATCCAGCAGACAATAAGCAATATTCCGGCACCGCGCGCGTTTCGGGCACGTCCATGAAGATGAAGGGCTGCGCCTTGAAAATATTCTGCAAAACCCAAACTTGGACCAAATTGGGCAGCTAATCTCAAGCACCAATCACAAACTTCTGATTTCCAAATCAAATCCCGGCGCGGCACATTGCCCGTCGGGATTTTTCATTGGAGCCACCTCATGCGCCTATCCGTCCTCATTGTCTGTCTTGCGTGCGGGATCGCTTGCGCACAAGCCGGTGAAAAAATGACCGGCACGGATATCGAAACCGCGCTCAGTGATCACACCGCATGGTATACGCCGCTCGTCCCCACCAGCGCCCGCCAATATTTCCATAAAAACGGCGGCACACCCTACATCACGGCCAGCGGCGAGAAATCGTATGGCCAGTGGGCGGTGCGCGGCGATCAATATTGCTCACTGTGGCCGCCATCCGACCATTGGACCTGTTTCAATGTCGAGCGCGGCGCATTGCCCGACGGCACGCCCACGCTCACCTTCATCTCCGGCGGCAATGGCAAGCGCTACGAGGCCGTGCTGAAAAGCGGCAAGCATATCGATGAGGCTTGGGGGCAGTAGACAGGCGCTGGTTTTTCGCGCCTGAACGTCATTATGTCGGATAAACGCAGCAGGGATCGGCAATAAGCCGTCTTCTCCCCATGTCTTTCATGGGGAGAAGATGCCGACAGGCAGATGAGGGGTGTTTATGCGTCACAACTTGCAAGTTGCAAGAACCTTTGAAAAACACACTCAAAAGGCATTGTTGATTTCCCCTCATCGGCCTGTCGGCATCTTCTCCCCACAAGAGATGCGG
>JBGTAU010000544.1:0-3060 GCA_041749675.1 Rhizobiaceae bacterium
ATGCGCATAGCGCTCTTCGCTCAGCTGCGCATCTTCGCTCACTTCTTCGTTGGTGAGCACCACATCGTCGACTTCGCCGCCCGCAGCGCGGCGTTCAGCCACCGCGCGCTTGAGATAGGCCGACCGCTCGCCAGCTTCCGCATCGACATGCTCCAAGATCGTCATAGAAATCGCACGATCGGAATCGGCCATATTGATACCGCGTACGCCTACGGAATTGCGGCCAGCAAACACGCGCACATCATCCACCGCAAAGCGAATGCATTGACCGGATGCTGCGGTGAGCAAAACATCGTCGCCTTCTGAACAGGTTTCCACCGCCAAAATCTCATCGCCCACTTCGTCGAGCTTCATCGCAATCTTGCCATTGCGGTTCACTTGAACAAAATCAGACAATTTGTTGCGCCGCACAGTGCCGCGCGTCGTGGCAAACATCACGTCCAAATTGCCCCAGCTTTCCTCGTCTTCCGGCAGTGGCATAATGGTGGTGATACGCTCGCCTTGTTGCAAGGGCAGCATGTTGATCAGCGCCTTGCCGCGTGATTGCGGTGTGGCAATTGGCAAACGCCAGACTTTTTCTTTGTAGACAATGCCGCGCGACGAGAAGAACAACATCGGCGTATGGGTATTGGCAACGAACAACCGCGTCACAAAATCCTCGTCTTTGGTCGTCATGCCAGAGCGACCTTTGCCGCCGCGCCGTTGCGCACGGTATGTCGCCAACGGAACGCGCTTAATGTAACCGGCGTGACTGACCGTCACCACCATGTCTTCGCGCGCAATGAGATCCTCGTCTTCCATATCCGGACCGCCTTCGGCAAGTTCGGTCCGGCGCGGATTGGCAAACTGATCGCGCACTGCGGTCAGCTCATCTTTAACGATGGTCATGATACGAACGCGAGAACTCAAAATATCAAGGAAATCAGTGATTTCCGCGCCGATCTTCTCAAGTTCTTCAGCAATTTCATCGCGCCCAAGCGCCGTTAATCTGGCTAGACGCAATTCCAAAATCGCGCGCGCCTGCTCTTCGGAAAGATTGTACGTGTCATCCTCATTGAGGCCGTGGCGCGGGTCGTCAATCAGCGCAATCAATGGCGCAACATCTTTGGCCGGCCAGCGCCGCGTCATCAATTGTTCGCGCGCTGTTGTTGGGTCTGGCGCACGGCGAATGAGTTCAATAACCTCGTCAATGTTAGCAACGGCAATTGCCAAACCAACCAACACATGGGCCCGCTCGCGCGCCTTCATCAATAGGAATTTCGTGCGCCGCGAAACGACCTCTTCGCGGAACGTCACAAAGGCTTTGAGCATATCCGGAAGGTTCATCACCTCCGGTTTGCCACCATTCAGCGCCACCATGTTGCAGCCGAAACTGGTCTGTAACGGTGTGAAGCGATACAGCTGATTGAGAATAACATCAGCCACCGCATCGCGCTTCAATTCAACAACAACGCGGTAGCCTTGCCGGTCAGATTCATCGCGAATATCGGAAATGCCTTCGATCCGCTTTTCGCGCACCAGATCGGCAATCTTCTCAATCATCGTCGCCTTGTTCACCTGATAGGGAACTTCGGTAATGATGATCTGCTCGCGGTCGCCCTTCATCTGCTCGATAGTTGCGCGTCCGCGCATGATAACCGAGCCACGCCCCGTCGAATAAGCTGAATAAATCCCAGCCTTGCCAAGGATCATCGCGCCAGTCGGAAAGTCTGGACCTGGAATATGTTCCATCAATTCAGACAATTCGATTGCCGGATTATCAATCAGCGCAATACAGCCATTGATCACTTCGCCAAGATTATGAGGCGGAATGTTTGTGGCCATACCGACCGCGATACCACCGGAGCCATTGACCAAAAGATTTGGAAAACGCGCGGGCAACACTTTTGGCTCGCTGTCCGAAGCATCATAGTTTTCTTGGAAATCAACCGTATCTTTGTCGATATCTTCCAAGAGTTCATGAGCCCCGCGCGAAAGACGAGACTCGGTGTAACGCATTGCAGCAGGCGGATCACCATCGATGGAACCAAAGTTGCCTTGACCATCAATCAGCGGAAAACGCAGCGACCAATCCTGCGCCATACGCACCAACGCATCGTAAATCGACGCATCGCCATGAGGATGGTATTTACCCATCACGTCAGCCACAGGACGCGCCGACTTCACATATTTACGATTCCAATGATAACCGCTCTCATGGGCCGCATACAAAATGCGTCGATGCACCGGCTTCAAACCATCACGCACATCCGGCAGTGCGCGCGAGACAATAACGCTCATGGCGTAGTCCAGATAGCTGCGCTGCATTTCCTCGATGATCGAAATCGTTTCGATGCCAGGCTCAGATGGTGGTGGAGTTTGTTCGCTCACGGGTCACGCCATTTTTTAGAGAATCATTTAAGCCACCTTTATAGCCCAAGCGATCTAAAATTGCGAACTGCAGCGAAAACGTCGTCGCATTGTTCTTGCATATTTATCAATTAGTTAGAACAATTTCACGATCAACGGACAATCGATCTGTTGAAAACCTAAAATGAATGTTAGCAACATCTTCTTTTCAAACTGCCGGATGAACTGATGCCAAGTTTTGACGCACTGACCACAGCACTTTTGACTATACTTGTTACCATAAGCCCGCACAGCTTGGCACCACTGTTTCTTGTCGTCACCAGAGGCATGAATACGGTCGAACGCAACCAAGTTGCCATTCGCTCGTCCCTCATTGCAGCGGCTGTTTTGAGCTTGTTTGCTATTTTCGGCATTGCGATCTTGGCCATCTTTGGCATCACGGTCGCCGCATTTCGTGTCGCAGGCGGACTGTTATTGTTCTACATCGCCTTTGAAATGATCTTTGAACGCCGCCAACAACGCCGCGAACAAAGCACCGAAACAGCGATCACCAAAGACATGATCCAAAACATCGCTGCTTTCCCTTTGGCAATCCCACTCATTGCCGGCCCCGGCACCATATCCGCCACCATCTTGCTCACCGATAAAATGGGTAGCTTCGAAGGCCGGCTTGCCCTCCTGCCAGTCATTTTTGTAGCGGTCGCCATCACG
>JBGTAU010000545.1:0-3652 GCA_041749675.1 Rhizobiaceae bacterium
GGCTTTGTCGGTTTCAATCTCGGCAATCACGTCGCCGGATTTGACCTTATCGCCTTCTTTGACGAGCCACTTGGCAAGATTGCCCTCTTCCATCGTGGGCGAGAGAGCTGGCATTGTGATGTTGATTGGCATTTTAGACTCCTCAACCGATATGGTCATGCGCAAGGAATAAGGACCAACCAAGAGGCTGGCTCGGATCGGCAACTAAAAAATCTTCTGCAATGCGGTATTTCTTTATCGAATCTGGGGCATTCCACACGTCTTCACACATAGTTCTTAGCAATTTCAAAGATTCTTTAGATTTTTCAATGCAAAAAAATAATGAATCCCTGTCTGGGATAACCGCAATAATGTCTTTTCTATCAACTTTATATGCCGTCCATAGCGATTCAGCAAATATAAGAGAGCTTGTCGTGGTATCTGCGTCAGAAACATAGAATACCTCTCCTCCATCATCTGATATTCTCTTCCAAATTGTAATTTTGGATACTTCTTTGTTCAAATTAGCGAATGCAATCTGAAATAATTCGTCTGTTGATTTGCCCAACTCGATCACGTCTTGCGCAGACAACCACTGAACTAGCCCATCTTGGTGATCCAGCGCCAGATGCACCGCAACACCCGGCAAGAAATCTTTCATAACAAAATCAATAAACAGCGGTTCAACACCGTCCTCCAGCACAAGTGAATTGGTTGGCAATGGATCAACTATGTTACTATCCGCTAAAATTCGTATTGTTAAAAAATCGAATGGTGTAACCTCAATTTTTCCTCTGTTTTTTCTAAAAAAACTCCAAAACATTCTCGGGGTTAACTCCGATACGTCACGGCTTTGACAGCCGCTATGACTTCACCGACGTTTGGCAGAGCCAGTTTTTCTAGATTTGCAGCGTAGGGCATCGGCACGTCTTTGCCGCAGATGGTGATGACGGGTGCATCGAGATAATCGAATGCGCGTTGCATGATTTGCGCCGCTATATGGTCGCCGACGGAGGATTGCGGGAAACCTTCTTCGATGGTGACACAGCGTCCGGTTTTCATCACGGATTTCACGACTGTGTCCAAATCAAGCGGGCGGATGGTGCGCAGGTCGATGATTTCACAATCAATGCCCATCGTTGCGAGTTCCGCTGCTGCCTTGATGGCGTACGTCATGCCGATGCTAAACGTAACCAGCGTGACATCTTTGCCCTCTTTGTGAACGCGGGCTTTGCCGATGGGCAGCACGAAATCATCTAGTTTCGGCACGTCAAAAGACTGTCCATAGAGGATTTCGTTTTCTAAGAAAATGATCGGATTGGGATCGCGGATGGCGGCTTTCATCAGGCCTTTGGCGTCTGCGGCTGAATATGGCTGAATGACTTTAAGACCTGGAATATGGCTGTACCATGCGGAATAATCTTGGCTGTGCTGCGCACCAACGCGCGCTGCCGCACCGTTGGGGCCGCGAAACACGATCGGAGCGCCCATTTGGCCGCCGGACATATAGAGGGTTTTTGCTGCAGAATTGATAATATGATCAATGGCTTGCATGGCAATGTTAAACGTCATGAACTCGACAATCGGGCGCAGGCCTGTCATGGCAGCGCCAACGCCGATGCCAGCAAAGCCATGTTCGGTGATGGGCGTATCAATCACGCGGCGCGGGCCGAACTCGGCGAGCATGCCTTGGGTGATTTTGTACGCGCCTTGATATTCAGCGACTTCCTCGCCCATAACAAACACGCTGTCATCGCGGCGCATTTCTTCGGACATGGCATCACGCAACGCTTCGCGCACCGTGGTGGACACCATTTCGGTGCCCGCTGGAATGTCTGGGTCGGCGGCTGGCGTGAATTGCGGCGCGGCGCTGGATATTGGCTGTGCTGGAACTGGGGCGGAAGCGGTTGGTTGTGCGCCCCCCTCAGTCGGCTTTGCCGATATCTCCGCCACGGGTGGGGAGATTGCAGCCTTGGCTGGCGCGGTCGAAGCGTCTTCGCCTTCGGCAGTAATGACGGCGATGACAGCGTTGACTTTCACGCCTTCAGTGCCTTCTGCAACCAGAATACTGGTCAGCGTGCCTTCATCGACGGCTTCGACTTCCATCGTGGCCTTGTCGGTTTCGATCTCGGCAATCACATCGCCGGACTTCACCTTATCACCGACTTTTTTCACCCATTTGGAGAGTTTTCCCTCTTCCATTGTGGGAGACAGGGCGGGCATCAAAATATCAGTTGGCATGTTCGTCCTCACCATTATCGTCAGGGTTATCCGCCCTGCACCAACGTCCAAAGTAACAAGGTAGCACTCGTTAAAAGCACCGCCATAACTAGTTTCTGTGCGGCCCGATACCAAAGTGGTTGAAGGCCAAATTTCGCTTCATGCTCCAGTTCAAGTCGCGTACGCGCCGAACTGCCATCTACTATTTCCGCGATGTTTCTTGCACTTTTGATCATTGAATAGGCAGTGTGCCAGAAATACCAGACAAACAACGCAGCAACCGCAATCAAAAGCGCAATGGTGAGCAGATCGACTTTGCTTTCCATCGCTTTTTACTAAACCAGAATATCAGTCCACAATTCAGAGGCATCTGGCTCCGGATCGCTTTGCGCAAATTCTGCTGAGTCAGCAACAATCTCGCGCACGTCTTTATCAATCGCTTTCAAATCGTCTTCGCTTGCCCATTTGTTGGCCAGAAGACGATCACGAACTTGTTCGATCGGATCATGTTCTGAGCGCATCTTCTGCAATTCGTCCTTGGAGCGATACTTTGCAGGATCGGACATGGAATGGCCGCGATAACGGTAGGTTTTCATTTCAAGAATGATTGGGCCATTGCCAGAGCGGCACCATTCGAGTGCCATTTCAGCTGCCGAGGCGACAGCACGCACATCCATCCCATCCACCTGAATGCCAGGGATTTTGAAGGATGCGCCGCGATGCGAAAAGTCGGTTTCAGCTGAAGAGCGGTGCACTGCGGTACCCATGGCGTACTGATTGTTTTCGATCACGTAAATAACCGGCAATTTCCACAATGACGCCATGTTGAAGCTTTCGTAAACTTGGCCTTGGTTAGAAGCACCGTCGCCGAAATAGGTCATCGATACGCGGCCATCGCCGCGATAATGGTTTGCAAACGCAAGGCCGGTGCCGAGCGAGACCTGAGCGCCGACGATACCGTGCCCACCATAAAAATTCTTTTCCTTGGAAAACATGTGCATCGAGCCGCCCTTGCCTTTCGACAGGCCTGAGCGACGTCCAGTGAGTTCAGCCATGACACCACGAGCCGACATGCCGCAAGCGAGCATGTGACCGTGATCACGGTAAGCAGTGATAAGCTGGTCACCATCTTTGGCTGCCATTTGCATGCCAACGACGACGGCTTCTTGGCCAATGTACAAATGACAAAATCCACCAATGAAGCCCATACCGTAAAGCTGTCCGGCTTTTTCTTCAAAACGACGAATAAGCAACATCTCGCGATACGCGGAAAGTTCTTGTTCTTTGGTGAAATTGGCAGGTTTTGGGGTTACGACTTGACCAGTGGACGCTTTTGCAGAATTCACTTTTTTTGCACGTACTGCCATCTTTCACTCCCTGAAGTGGCTCGTCAATATGAATAAGACTTGCTCGGATATACCGACTGCCGCTTGCGAAGAGCTGCCCAGAAATC
>JBGTAU010000546.1:0-4183 GCA_041749675.1 Rhizobiaceae bacterium
CCGCGGCCAATAATACCCCAAAGGTTCGGGCCAACTTTGTTAGCACCGCCATTATCCACAGTGTGGCAAGATGCACATTTCTTAAATACGTTTGCGCCAGCGGCGGCATCGGCGCTTGCCAGCAACGGAGCAATCGGCTCAACAGCGGCAGGCGCGGCAGCTTCACCACCCGCTTCCGCGCCGCCATCAGCCGCAACGATTTCAAAACCGGGCTTTGCAGGAGCTGGATTATCAAACAGCGCATCACGCGCCAGACCAATCGACAGCACGATAAACACAGTTCCAAGCAGCGCACCTGCCATTTTGTTCAGTTCAAAAGAATCCATGCGATGCGGCTCCGCTCTTAAAGGGGCCAAAATTAGATTCCCCCACTTCAAATCGCGCGGAAACTATGACTTTTGCGTCTCAAGTGCAACACCTATAAGAGCAATCTAAGCAGCGACTTTTTGACACCGCAGGAATACAAGTGAAAACACTCATACTCATCCCCGCCCGCATGGCCTCCACCCGTCTTCCCGGCAAACCCTTGGCCGATATTGGCGGCCGCCCGATGATCGTGCGCGTTGCCGATCAAGCGAAAGCCGCCAGCATTGGTCGCGTGGTCGTCGCCACAGATACCAAGTCCGTATTTGATGCGGTTCAATCCTTTGGCTATGAAGCCGTCATGACCCGTGAAGATCATCAGTCCGGCTCAGATCGCATATTTGAAGCGCTAGAATCGCTCGATCCCCAACAAGAAATCGACTGTATCGTCAACGTGCAGGGCGATTTGCCCACCATCGACCCCGCCATCATCGCCCGCGCCATCGCACCTTTGTCCGATCCCGCCGTCGACATCGCAACTTTGGCGGCAGAAATCACCCGCGACGAAGAACGCACCAATGAAAACGTCGTCAAAATCGTCGCAACGCAGCTGACAGCCACGCGCATGCGGGCTCTCTATTTTACCCGCGCCACCGCGCCATGGGGGCAAGGCCCGCTCTATCACCACATCGGCCTCTATGCCTATCGCCGCGCCGCGTTGCAGCGTTTTGTCGCCCTTGGTCCTTCGCCGCTCGAGCAGCGAGAGCGACTCGAGCAACTGCGTGCTTTGGAGGCAGGCATGCGCATTGATGTCGAGATTGTCGAAACCGTACCCCTTGGTGTAGATACCCCTCATGATTTAGAGCGCGCCCGCGCCATCATCGCAGAACAAGGTTAAACTGAGAAATGAACGCGCAAAGCCCCAAAACCAATCGCATCTCCTTTCAGGGAGAGCGCGGCGCAAATTCGGATATGGCATGTCAAAACATGTATCCGAGCATGGAGCCACTGCCATGCCCAACTTTTGAAGATGCCTTCAACGCGCTGGAAACCGGCAAAGCTGATCTTGCCATGATCCCGATTGAAAACACCATTGCGGGCCGCGTGGCTGACATCCATCATCTCCTGCCGACCTCCAAGCTTCACATCATCGGCGAATATTTCCTGCCCATCCGCTTCCAGTTGATGGTCATCCCCGGCACCAAAATGGAAGCCATCAAGTCGGTCCACAGCCATGTTCACGCGCTCGGCCAGTGCCGCAAAATTATCCGCAAGCATCGCTGGAAGGCCATCGTCGAGGGCGATACCGCAGGCGCTGCCCGCGTCGTTTCAGAAGCCGGTGATAAAAGCATGGCCGCGCTCGCTCCGCGCTTGGCCGCCAGCCTTTATGGCCTCGAAATCATCGCCGAAAATGTCGAAGACGCCGAAAACAACGTCACCCGCTTCGTCGTCCTCTCGCGCGAAAAGCGCTGGTCAACCCGTGACCAAGCCACAGACGTGATGATGACCAGCTTCGTCTTCAACGTCCGCAACGTCCCCGCCGCCCTCTACAAAGCCATGGGCGGCTTTGCCACCAACGGCGTCAACATGACCAAACTCGAAAGCTATCAGCTAGGCGGCGAATTCACCGCCACGCAATTCTACGCCGAAATCGAAGGCCACCCACAAGACGCTAATGTCGCCTTGGCGCTGGAAGAGCTAACGTTTTTTTCAAAGGAAGTGCGGATTTTGGGTGTCTATGCGCAGGCACAAAGCCGGTAATTCTTTCTAAGGCTTGACAAAATACATATTTTGCGTATTATGCGTTATTCTCTTTTAGAGGCCTTACGCCCATGCCATCAATAAGTTTCCCCGCCAGCGAAATGGCGAGAAATACTGCCAATATTTTACATAAGGCTGCGCAAGAGCCAGTGTCTATCACCAAGCATGGCAAAAGTCGCTTCGTGGTCATGTCACAAGAACATTTTGAACGTTTGACCCATGGCAGCAATCCAAGGCGGGCATTGCTTTGGTCAGAACTTCCTGAAGATGAAATGGCTGCTCTGAGTAAAGCGGTAGATGCTTATCTGGAAGAGTAGCGCCTATGGCATTCGACGATGTCCAAACAGGTAGTGTCATCGAGTACCAATATTTGTGGCGGCGTGAGGCGCTTTCTGGCCAAATTGAAGGCTCGAAACGAAGGCCAACGGCTGTTGCATTCCGTCTGGCAGGCATGGCCAGTGACATCATTTATCTGATGCCAATAACGACTAAAGAACCCGATGCGAACGCCATAGCAATTGAAGTGCCGCAGATTGAAAAGAAGCGGGCCGGGCTAGATTTGGACCTGAGGCAATGGATCATTTTATCGGAAATGAACGCCGATCTCATTCCAGGATCATTCGTGCTCGAACCAAATGCCAAGATTGGTATGTTTGGCAAAGCGTTCTTTCAAACGGTGATGCGTCAATGGAAAGAAAACCAAGCGGCACTTACGATTACCAAACGGCGTTAAGTAATTTTGCTATAGCTATTCTTCGAAGGCCAACTAGATACCTTCTAACATTAATCCATTTTAAGATAAGGTCACGTAGGCGCTAGTCGACGAAGAAGAGGGGCCGATCGTGATTTGCTTTTGAATTTTTTGCCTCGCCCTTACGCGGCAAGCCGTAGATATGGACTCCAAATTGACTGAATTCCCAATTGCGCCAGCGTGAACAATTCGCCAGTCTCCGACACCCCGTTCTGGTTGAGATCGCGCCAAACCTTCAGGTCCGCAAACACCGCATCCGCAGCGTCGATCCGCCCGTCATGGTTGTCGTCAAACGTCTCCAGCACGGCAAACCCATCCTGTGTCGCCGAGCCAAACAGCTCCGCCACGCTGTCTACGTTCCCATTCCAGTTCCCATCGCGTAGACGCGCCACTAGCGTAGTCCGTCTGAAAATTGATTACTCCCTCCACAAGCTGAGCAAATTCAGCAATAAAATCCGCTCTTAAGGTCATTTGCTTTTTCCTTTAAAGTATAACCAAATAAATATTGATCCCACTAAACCCGATACTACAAAAGCAAGCCATGAAATCAATTTAACTGCTCTTGTGTATTTTTCACTTTGAGTGCTTATCAAATGAGGCCTCTCAATTAATCCATTTAATAGAAGCAATACACCAATGCATATAACAGCAATGCCAATCAGCAAATCAGAGCGACGCCTATTCATGTTCTTCCTTTCCGCTACCATCACCCGAGTAGAACAAGGCCGTGCGCTCACTGAAAGAACCTTGCGGATCTGCTGTGCTAAACTGCGCAGCAATCCGATTTGCCTCAGCTATGGCTGCCTCTGGAGTTACAAATGTCTGTGATTTAAAGTCTGCAATGGCGTCCGCAATCAAATCAAGCATTGACCGACACCTCTACTAACTTAGGCAAAAATCGTTCGGCCTCATGAAACTTGATTTGACGCACTGGCGGTAAAGTAACACCTTTTTTAAAGTCGCTGAAAAACTCAATCGCCAAATTTGCTAGCCGGTCATACTCCAAGTCGTCTTTTATTTCTTTCGACCGATAAAGCGGGTTTCCATCATGTGGCATTTGATGCTCAAACTTCCGCGCAGAGCCTTCCAATCGCAAGGCCCGCCAGCACGTGCCATAGTCTCGCCCCCCGACCAAAATGGACTCACCACCTTCATCTACCACTGTGCTGAGTTCGGCACTAAATACGTATACCTTGCCAAAATACTCGACAGCGAGGATTGTGCCACAATAAAATCCATGCCCGTATTCATTCTTGGCCAAAATCTTGAGGTCGGGAGAATTCGAGAAAAAATCGTAGCCGTAGGCGTTGTTCTCTTCGATTCGAAAATTGCCATTGCGTGTGATCATTTAAACCCAATTGCTATACA
>JBGTAU010000547.1:0-4053 GCA_041749675.1 Rhizobiaceae bacterium
GCTGCATTTGCCGTCGGGGAAGTGGGCGACGAAGAACGCTCGCTGCAAACCATGGCGGATTATACATCCGGACCAGACATGCTGCAGATGTGCTACTCGTTTGAATTGCTCGGGTCCCAGTTCAACCCAGATCACATTAAAAATACCGTCGATGGTTTCTTCAAAGTCGCAACGAACGGCTGGCCGTGCTGGGCTTTCTCCAATCACGATGTCGAGCGCCACGTCACACGCTGGACCGCAACGCACGACCAAGCCGACACGACAAAATTCTGCATCGCGCTGATCGGTGCTTTGCGCGGCTCGCTGTGTCTGTATCAAGGGGAAGAACTCGGGCTTACCGAAGCCTCGCTCACCTTCGATCAATTGCAAGACCCATATGGCATTCGCTTTTGGCCGGATTTCAAGGGTCGCGATGGCTGCCGCACGCCTTATCCTTGGGATGGAAACAAGCTGAACGGTGGCTTCACCACCGGTAAGCCTTGGCTACCAGTCTCCAATGAGCATTTGGCGCATGGATTGGCACAACAAGCTGAAAATCCACAGTCCATTCTCGCGACGTATCGTGCAATTTTGAAGGCTCGCAATGAAGCGCCTGTCTTGCTATCCGGCGGTCAAGAATTCATCACGTGCACAGATTGGACTTTGGCGTTGGTGCGCTCAAACGCCGACGAACAGCGTTATTGCGCCTATAATTTTAGCGATAAAGATGTGGTGATTCATATTCCGACAGCATTTGAATATGCGGAATTCGTCGAAGCATTTACTGCCAAAGCAGATCTACAAGCTGACAAGTTAGCACTGGGACCGCGCGGCTTTGCCATGCTTAAGCGCGAGGCGTAAGCCCGCCGCTCTTCACCAAAAAGGCAATGACGTCATCAAGGCCCTTTCGTCGCAGCATGTCAGTGAACACATAAGGGCGTGCACCACGAACAGTCTCGGTATCAGACTTCATCACATCGAGATTTGCACCAACATGTGGCGCTAAATCCATCTTGTTGATGATCAGTAAATCAGAGCGCGTGATCGCCGGACCGCCCTTGCGTGGAATCTTCTCGCCTTGGCAAACTGAGATCACGTAAAGCGAAATATCCGCAAGTTCCGGCGAGAAGATCGCAGCCAAATTATCGCCGCCAGACTCGATAAATATAATATCCAAATCAGGATGCCGCTTGTTCATCTCAGCGATAGCCTGAAGGTTTATCGAAGCATCTTCGCGAATTGCCGTGTGCGGGCAGCCGCCGGTTTCCACACCCATAATCCGGTCTTCGGAAAGCGCCTGCAACCGCGCCAGAATGAGGGCGTCTTCCTTGGTGTAGATATCATTGGTGATAACCGCGACCGAGTAAGTCTCGCGCATCGCCTTGCACAACATTTCGGTCAGCGTCGTCTTGCCCGAACCAACAGGTCCACCAATGCCGACGCGCAATGGTCCGTTTTTGCTCATAACAATCTCCCAAGAACTAGCCACAAAAACGATAGGCCAAGTGCCATACAAAACGGTGAATAGTAAAGTTGGTTGAGGCGCGCAAAGGGCTGTTCAGGCGCGAGGTTTTTGAACCACGGCGTAAACCCTACGACACCGCGCCCCAAGAACACCAATGTGAGCGCAACACCGCCTAATGTTACAAACCAGACCGGCAGTCCAAATTGCACCTGACCGGACATAACATAGGGCCACAATGCACTGACAAAAGTTGCGAATGATACGAAGGCAGATGCGCTACGTGGAGGCATTTTTTCTAACCCGCGAAACCCAGCAACCGTGCGGGCAAGAGTCCTCTCGTTTACCGCCGGAAAAGTGCTGCCGAAAGCCCAAGCCATGTGAATGCCCGAAACCGCCAATAGGCCAACAAAAATGAAGACAGAAACAAAGGCGCTCATGTTCTAAATATCCTCGAATAAAGTTCTTCATGCCGCATCGCGGAAATGTCTGCCATCAACGAACAAGTGCCGAGATCATCGAGTGTGGAGTGACTAGCCCGATATGCAATCTCAACGATGAGCGACTCAAAGCCAGACAGCACTGCCACGCCCGCATTCTGCCCCACCACACCAAGACGGATCGCGCATTGGATTTGATTGCTGATGAACGCATGGATAAACGCCGCCGCTGCCGCCTCAGGCTCAATCCCGTTTGCAGCAGCAACAGCGCCGACCGCCACAGGGTAGGGCACTTGCGGCAGCAAGTCGGGGCAGGGCAAGCCGCTGGCTTTGACAGCATTAACGAACGCGTTGCCAAGGTTTAGCGTTTCCATGTGCCGCTCTTTGGAGCCTGCAAGCGCCGCCGCGAGTGCAGATGTTTCAGCCAAATCATTTGGCGCGTTGAATTGCCAATGCGCAGCGCACAGCAACACTGCGTCATTCCACAAGGGGCCAGTTTGAAGCAGTGTCATTAGCCACTCTTGAAGCGACTGAAATTCGCGCACATGCTCATCCGCAACCGCTTGCTCTAGCCCTGCCGAATAGGCAAACCCACCAACAGGGAACGAAGGCGACATCAGGGTCATAAGGCGAAGCAGGCTGGTTTGGCTCATCTCAAACAATCCTGGCTATACGTTGTCGAAGTAAGGCGATGAGTTCCGGCTGCATGAAATGATAGGTGTCCTCGATATGGAGGCTAACGAGTTTGCGACCGGAAATGAGCTTTGGAAATACGCGTCGTAAACGTGCCAGTTGGCGCTTTTCCATTACGGCGATGTGCGTTGCCCATTCTATGTGTTCAGCGCAAACAACTACATCGGCATCAGCACTAAGGCCTGCGCTATCGGTTTCCCAATCTGGATTGGACGCAAAGATTTGTTCCGCCGTCGGGCTTCGTTGCCGCGCTTTTCCGCAAATAAACAAGATGCGTTTCATACCGTCAAATCCAGATCGGATCGCTCATAACGGTTATGACCGGGAAGGCTTCGCTTTAATTTCCAAAAGTGCCGCACTTCATCCATTGTGCACCCGGGATTATCCTCCAAGAATGCCCGAACATAAGCATTGAACTGATTATGGAATGGAATCTCGGGCTTGTGTCCTGCTTTTACCAATGCGTGCACGCGCGTCCATTCAAGGGCTGCATCACCAAGGTTCTTGCCAACATTGGCCTTCATCCACGCCATGAAAGCAATATTGAAAGAAAAATGCCGCCCAATTTCTGCGATAAAAAAGCGCCGGACATTTTGCGTGTTGCGATAGTTTTCGGTGATTAAAGTGTTGCTGGATAAAGGCGCGCTGTGCCAATCGAACCCCGCTTTCTTAGGCGTCTTACTGCCACGCGGTCGCGCCGTTTTGGCAATGCTTTTGCCATCAAGAAAATCAGCAATCCGGTCAATGATCTCGAACTTTCCGCCTATTGCCGAAAGCCTAAGCGCACGCGCTTGGTTGACCACCTCAGTTTTCAGCCAATACCAATCTTTCAGCTCATCTCCCGACCTTACAGTTTCAATAGGGGGGCGTTGCGGTTTAATCATGATGGTGACCGTGTGAATGCCCATGTCCGCCATGCCCAGAATAGGCGCCGCGCGTGGGATGGAACGGTTCCGAAACGATATGCACATGTGCGCCGAGGCCTTCAAGCATCGCCTTGATGACATGGTCATTCAGCACCAGTACACGGCGCTCTTCGATCTGGGCCGCAAGGTGGCGATTGCCAATATGCCAGCAGAGTTCGGACAAATGCACCGCATTCTGTGAGAGGATTTCAAGAAGGCTTTCCTCGCCCGCGATCACCTCCACCAACTTGCCATTATCCAGCACCAACACATCACCATGGTCGAGCGAGACAGCGTTTTCAAAATCCACCAGCACCTCATCGCCATGCTCCAGCTGCAGCACTTTGCGGCGCAGGTGGCGCTCGTCATGGGCGAGGACGACGATGTCCCAAGGGGTGCTCGTCCATGTGCCGGCGCGGTGGAATTTAGAGGCGGTTAGCATTGATAGTTTGGCGCGAGGCGCCCCCCTCTGCCTGTCGGCATCTCCCCCACGAGGGGGGAGATCGCTAACCGTAGAATGTGCGCGATTGGCAGCGAACGATGGAGCGCCGATCTCCCCCCTCGCGGGGGAGAT
>JBGTAU010000548.1:0-3357 GCA_041749675.1 Rhizobiaceae bacterium
GCTTTGTTTGAAGAAGAGATTTCATTTCAAGGTGCGGATACAATCGCAGCAATGATCATGGAGCCGGTGCTGGGCGCGGGCGGTGTAATTGTGCCGCATGAAACATTCATGCCGGCGATCCGCGCTGTGTGCGACAAGCACGGTATTTTGTTGATTGCCGACGAAGTAATCACTGCCTTTGGACGCACGGGCGCTTGGTCCGGCTCGCGGCTGTGGGGCGTGCAACCGGACATGGCGTGTACTGCAAAAGCTGTCACCAATGGCTATTATCCCTTTGGCGCGGTGATGATCCATGAGAAGATGACGGAAGTTTTTGAGACATCAAAATCCCCGCTTGCCTCGATTGGGCATGGTTATACTTATTCTGGTCATCCTGTAGGCGCGGCGGCAGCGATTGCCACATTGGCGGAGACCAAACGACTGAATGTGGCGGCCAATGCGGGCGCGCGCGGCGATGAATTGCTGACCGGTCTGCAAGGTCTTTATGCCAAACATGAAGTGATCGGCAATGCGCGTGGCAAGGGCTTGATGTGTTGTTTGGAGTTGGTGTCTGACCGCGCAAAGAAGACGCCAGCGGCAAAAGACACAATGCAAAAAGTGCAGGACGTGACCTATGAAGCAGGCGTCATGGTGCGCACGTCTGGCAACAACATTATTATTTCACCGCCGTTGATTGTCACGGCGAAAGATGTTGCGAAAATAATATCCGCCTTGGATCAAGGCTTGAGCGCGGTCGTCTGATAGTCTCGGCAGATCGGGATAGTTTGGTCGAGTCCAATCCCAGCCGTTATCGTTATTACGGCAATTTCATCGCTTCGATTTTATCCAAGGCGGCAGCCAGTTGTTTGGTAGACTGCGGACCAAGTGCTTCTATTAATTCGGCTTCGAAAGAACGGGCTAAAACGGACAATCCCGAAAATCGCGTCTGGCCAAGTTTGGTGAGTTGCAGCCACTCGACACGCCGGTCATGCTCGTCCAAACGACGAGACAGCCATTTACGACTTTCCAATTCAAACACCGCCCTGCTCACCTTGGTTTTGTGCATTTTAGAGTGAAGGCCAATTTCAGTCGCAGTCAATTTAGGGTGCTGCGCCAATATAGCCAGCACGCGCCATTCGGGGCGATTGAGCCCGTGCTTGTCTTTGTAAACATTGGAAAAAGACAGGCTGACTTTTTCTGCGGCATTGTAAAGCCGGTAGGGCAAAAACGAACTGAGAATGAGATCTTCTTTTTGGCTCATTGTGTTGCCCCAATTTTTTGTACTGTTGATAGTTACAAAATGAACAGTTACAAATGCAACTAATAAAATAGCCAGATTAGAAAGGCCAGCCATGTCGCTCAAATATATGCCGGGCTTCGGCAATGATTTTGAAACTGAATGCTTGCCCGGCGCATTGCCGCAAGGCCAGAACTCGCCGCAACGCTGTGCTTACGGGCTTTATGCTGAGCAGTTGTCCGGCTCGCCTTTTACCGCGCCGCGCGGCTCGAATGAGCGCTCGTGGCTGTACCGGATGCGCCCCTCGGTTCGCCATAATGGCCGCTTCAAGACCATTGAAATGAAACACTGGAAGTCAGCGCCCAATACGGACGATCATGAATTGCCGCTTGGCGCGCTGCGCTGGGATCCCGTGCCGATGCCAAGTGAACCAACTCATTTTATTGCCGGCATTCGCACGATTACTACTGCCGGAGATGTCAATGGTCAGGCGGGCATGGCGAGCCATGTTTATGTCGCCAACGCCGATATGGTTGACGAGCATTTCTTCAACTCGGATGGTGAGTTGATGATCGTGCCGGAGATGGGCCGTCTGCGCATTGTGACCGAACTGGGCATCATTGAACTCGACCCGTCTGAAATTTGCGTCATCCCGCGCGGTATGCTGTTTCGGGTCGAATTGCTGGATGGCCAGGCGCGGGGCTATGTTTGCGAAAATTATGGTGCCAAATTCACCATGCCGGAGCGCGGGCCAATTGGTGCAAACTGTCTGGCCAATCCGCGCGATTTCAAAACGCCAGTTGCGTGGTACGAAGAGAAAGACACGCCGACTAAACTTGTGATTAAATGGTGTGGCAAGTTCCATGAAACCACGCTGCCGCATTCGCCGATGGATGTGGTGGCTTGGCATGGCAATTATGTGCCGTACAAGTATGATCTGCGCACCTTTTCGCCGGTGGGTGCAATTCTGTTTGATCATCCAGATCCATCGATTTTCACCGTGCTCACCGCCCCGTCCGGCGAAGCGGGCACGGCCAATATTGACTTCGTGATCTTCCCGCCGCGCTGGCTGGTAGCCGAGCATTCGTTCCGCCCGCCTTGGTATCACCGCAACATCATGTCGGAATTCATGGGCCTGATTTATGGCCGTTATGACGCCAAAGAAGAGGGTTTTGTTCCGGGCGGCATGAGCCTGCACAATATGATGCTGGCCCATGGCCCAGACGCACCGGGCTATTGGAAGGCTTCGACCGTCGATTTGAAGCCAGTCAAACTTGATAAAACTATGGCGTTTATGTTCGAGACACGTTTTCCACAACATCTCACGCGATTTGCTGCGGAACTGGAAACACTACAAGACAATTACATCGATTGCTGGGATGGTCTTCGCAAACGGTTCAACGGAACCATTGAGGGAGACTGGAGCGAATGAAACTAGCAACGCTGAAAAATGGCACGCGCGATGGCAAGTTGGTTTTGGTGTCGAAGGATTTGACGCGCTACACCGATGCCTCGTTTCTGGCGCCGACATTGCAATCCGCGTTGGACAATTGGGCCAAATATGCGGCCCATCTGTCCACATTGGCCGAAAGCCTCGAAGTCGGCTCAGTCCCCTCTGAGCGCTTTCACGAGCATGAAGCGGCATCGCCCCTGCCCCGCGCCTATCAATGGGCGGATGGATCGGCCTACGTGAACCATGTGGAGTTGGTGCGCAAAGCGCGCAACGCTGAAATGCCCGACACATTTTGGACTGACCCCTTGATGTATCAAGGCGGCTCGGACAGTTTCTTAGGCCCGCGTGATCCGATCATCATGACCGATGAGGCCTATGGCATTGACATGGAAGGCGAAGTGGCCGTCATCGTCGACGACGTGCCGATGGGCGCATCGCCGGAAGTCGCCGCCGCCGCCATTCGCCTCGTGATGCTGGTCAATGATGTCTCGCTGCGCAATCTCATTCCAGCGGAACTGGCCAAAGGGTTCGGCTTTTTTCAATCCAAACCGTCGTCGGCGTTCTCACCCGTAGCCGTTACGCCCGATGAATTGGGCGACGTATGGCGCGACGGCAAATTGCACTTGCCGCTGAAAGTTGACCTCAATGGCAAGCCATTTGGCCGCGCCAATGCGGGTGTTGATATGAC
>JBGTAU010000549.1:0-3548 GCA_041749675.1 Rhizobiaceae bacterium
GCGCTCATCGCGCACCCGTTTCATGATGGCGCCAAGATCCGGCGTGCCGTTGCCTGGCTCAATTGGGCTATTGGCACTTGCAGGATCAACCGGTTCGTCAAGCATTGGTTCGGTCTTGGGCAGTGATGAACCTGCAAGCGCGAGTTCGCCACTTGGCTCCTCCTTGCGGCGCACTTTCGCGGCAAGCCCAGACAGGAAGCCGCCCTTCGGCTTTGAAGCTGTTGTTACCTTGTCCAATGCCGTCGCTTCGTTGCGTGCTGCATGGGCAGCAGCCAAAGCAGCCTCAGCAGGCGACCGTACTGGTGTCGGCGTAAAATCTTCGAACGGCTCGTTATCTGCATAGTCTTGATTGTCAAACGATGGCGCAAGATCACCCAGATTAATTTTCGCAGGCGTTACATTCATCTGGGTTGGCGCAACCGGTGCAGGCTGTTGCCGTGCTGGCTCTACGAAAGTGGTCGCTTGAGCAACAGGTTTCGAAGGCTCAATAAATGCAGCATGTTGGGAAACAGGCTTTGTGGTTTCCACAGAGTTCAAGCGGTCGACAATCTTCAACAAAGTGTCGTGAATTGCCTCAAACGTCTTGGTGTTGCGCTCATCCGACTTGCGCGCGAGTGCCTCAAGAGCCTTCAGATCATTAGCAAGCTGCAATGCCGCCTCATTGTCGGCTGATGGCATTGAATATTGTGTTGAGCGAATGACGTCTTCTGCCGCTTGTCGCGCTGCGGACAAAATTGCTTCTTGGCTGGACGTCAAAGATTGCTCAATCGCCTCAAGACGCGGGTTGATTGAGATCAGCGGGTTGAACTCCTCGCGCGGCGCAGAGAGTTGATTGGCAAGACTTTGTACCTGCATCTCAAGGCGGGCAAGTGCATCCGGATCACCATAATGAACAGGGGCTGTGGTTTCGTTCAAACGGTTGGTGATGTCTTCCAAACGGCTCTCAACATTGTTTACGAACGAAACGTCAAATGTTGGTTCAGCATGGTTGGACGCAAGCTGACGCGATAGGTCGGCAAAACGCTGCTCTACTGTCGCCAGAATATGATCGGTGTTGTCGATGGGCGAAGTATCAACGCTGTTAAGTCGTACAGCCATGTCTTCGAGACGATTTTCAAGCTCGGTAAAGATCTCCCGTGCTTCTTTGCCGGTCTCTTCATGATTGCGCTCAAGTCTGGCAGCGATTTCGTAAAGGCGATCTTCCAAGCCGCTGGCGATCAGAGCAGGGTCAGCGCGGGTTGCGTCCATCTCGCTGATTTTTGTTGAAACCGCCTCCATCTGCATGGTCAGGCGGTTCATCTGCTCAACAGGCGCACCAGCGCGTGTGGCGATTGTTTCCAACTGATTGGCAAGTAAGCCGATACGCTTGTTCACGTCAGCGCTGTGATCGACTGAAATCAACTCATCAATGCGCGTATTGAGCGACGACAACCGAGCCTCAAGCCGCTCGAATGCGGCTTTGTCATTGTGAGATGGCTGTACCGAAACAGACGATGCAACGATAGCGCGGGAGATTTCGTCCAAACGGTCTTCAATTTGGATCAGCTGCGCAGTGTTGCTCTCCGGCGCGCGGCGCGACAACTGGTCAACTGCCGACGCGAGCATACGGATTTTTTCTTCAAGGCTTACAAGCGTCTGCGACTGCGGCAAACCGCCAACAGCACTTTGGATGCTCTCAATTCGCTCAAGCATTGATTCAATAACGGGATCGCTCGAAATCGCCATGGCTGGCCGCTGAGCAAATTTGTTCCACTGGCTTTCAACGGACCGCAATGTATCTTCGCGAGCAAGCGAACCGAGGCCTTGTTTAATAGCCTCCATTTCTTTGCTGATAGCCGAATTCCAATTGGTCGAAGGTGCTGACTGTGCGGTCAGGCGTGCCATCTCGTTGCGGATTTGCTGAAGTTCTGCCGCCACGGACGTCATTGTGTTGCCTGTCTCTTGTTGGCGCAATGGTTCTGCGCGTGGCCCGGAAGCGTAAACGCTACGCGGTGCGGGTGCATGGCGATACCCTTCAATTTCTTCTGAAATGCGGCGCATACGTTCTGCCATATCATCACGAAGTGCGGTGCCCGGTTCAGGGCGTGCGCGCATTCCGTCTAGTTTGGCCTCAATGCCACCAAGCGTCGCCTCCAAATCCTCCATAGAAGATTGGCGGCGCTGCCGGCCGGAATTGAGAGAATCATATGTGCTGTTTCGAGTATTCATGACCGTTGCCTGCCCATGCGCGGCTAGAAATTGCGCGAAAAATGCGGCGTCAGACTGGAATGTATCAGCCAAATTTGGCCAACAGAGGTATCATTCTGTTCCAACACCGGAAGGATCGTGAACGACACATTACCAAGCATACACAATTCATCGATTGCTGACATTTCGCGGATGGTGGTAAACAAGCGGTTAACTGTTTGCCCAAATCGTAAAGATTTCGTCGATAAATCATCTTTACGTCGGCACTTGAGGCTATCCTGCACCGTGATGCAGGTCGCCAAGCTGCCATGATAGCAACAAACTTTTCTGAAAATACGTATTAAAAGTGCAGATCCGTAATTGCCTGGTCCATGTATCTGGAAGAGAAATTCCTAGCTAAAACTAGGTTTGGCAACCTGAAACTCATTACGTGGTTGTGTTTAATAGCAAAAAGACTTCGAACACTGTCTCAATTTGAAAATCCACCGGAAATTTACATAAGAGCTGGAATTCTTTCAAGAAAAAGCAAATTGTTTAGTGAATTTCTCCATGTGAATAATAGATTAGGTGCGAATTGTAACAATTCGTGATTGCCAAAAGCTTGCAATCAGGCGCGTTCGTGCATATTACCTTTACGTAAGAATACAAACACGGATCGATATCCTGAAAAGGAAATCGGGTCCATTTTTGCGTTAGGCCCGAACATCGTTCCCAGCCGACGTATATGAACAGAGGTAAATATGTCAGTATCATTTGCGGCTGCTGCAGCCGGGAGATCGGCTGTTGTCGAAGACGACGAAAACATCGGTGATGAGTTTGCCCGCATCGGCGAAGTATCGCAGGAATTCGAGCTAACCCTGCGGGCTTTGCGCTTTTATGAAGACAAAGCTCTCATTTCGCCCAAGCGTATCGGGGTTACACGTCTTTATAGTCGCCGCGACCGTGCGCGCCTCAAGCTCATTTTGATGGGTAAGAAGGTCGGATTTTCGCTGCGCGAAGTAAAGCACTTGATTGATTTGTACGAACCGGGTGGTTCCAATCAGGTCCAGATGAAGGCGATTATGAACAAATCGATCAAGCAGTTGGACAAAATGAAGCTTCAACGGGCCGCGATTGATGAAGCGATTACCGAACTTGTCAATGGAATCAATGTTTTAGCAGACCGCCTCGGCGCTCCGCACTCTGTTGCTGCCTGAATACAACAATAGCGTAACCGGACACATTTGAAGTCGGTGCGTGATAATCAGGTGGTTATGCCTGTTCTCGGCGGTTGTAGGGGCAACGGGGGTTGGGCCAGCCGTCGGTCCGGAACAGGTACATGCGCCCGATCATTTTTACGGTCGGGCGCAATTCTTTGATTG
>JBGTAU010000550.1:0-10802 GCA_041749675.1 Rhizobiaceae bacterium
TGGTTCCGGCCGTCGCCAATGCCATGAAAGGCGAGGGGATATCTACATGCGCCGTTCGGGTGAACAGATCACGACCGGCGGCAAAAAATACGCACGCTACAATGAGCAGAGACCACGAGTTAAATCCATCACTCCCCGGCCTCACAATAATCAAAACACCAACGAACCCGACCGCAATTGCGGCCCAGCGTCGCCAGCCAACATGCTCGCCAAAAATCAGCGCCGCGCCCATTGTGACAGCCAGCGGCAGCGCTTGCAAAATCGCAGATGCGTTCCCAATTGGCATGTGGGCAAGGCCGGCAAGAAACGTGATAGTTGCGAGCATTTCACCTAATGAGCGACCGATAACCGCTGTGTTCAGCAGCAATTTGGGCGAGCGGAGTGCGCCGGTTTTCAAGCAAAATAGAAACATCAGCATAGTCGCCATGGCGCCACGCACAAACATGATTTGACCGGTGTTCATTTCCTCGGATGCGAGTTTCACGAACATATCATTGATGGTGAAACCGGCCATCGAAATAGCCATATACAGCGCACCGCGCACATTGGGAGACATGGCCAAGCAATAGATCTTTCGGTTCATTTGCGACGACAATTAGCCTTATTTACTTGAAAATACGAGCGCGATTGTATCAGTGTTTTTCGTAATGCCCATTTTAATTGACAATTTTAAGCACCTAAGTGATTGTAAATACAATTTTTGGTAGTTTGGGGCGTTTCATTGAAAAAACTTGGTAATATCGCGCGTATCAGGCGGCGAATTGAGGCTCGCCAAAAACTCGCAGAATTTGTAGTGTGGGCTACCAATCATCCGCATCCTCAATGGGTATTTCGTGGTCAGCGCCAAGCTTGGCCGTTATTGCCCACTATTGGGCGGGATAAGTTGGGTTATTCACTGGCCAGTGAGGCGCAACTTCTTGATTCTTTTAAGCGCCATGCGCGACAATATCTGCCAGACTCACAATTCTACTCAGAGTGGGATTTATTATTTATTGCTCAGCATCATGGGCTTCCCACAAGATTGGTTGACTGGACATCTAACCCGTTGGTTGCCTGCTTTTTCGCGTGTGGTGACTCTGCAAAGGGAAAACGGCAGGGGATAATTACAGCGATATCCGCCAGAAACATCGGATACCTTACACAAGAGGAAATTATTGCTGGGCCACTAGGTGTGACAAAAACGAAGTTTGTGGTCCCCACTGCAGTTGCATCCAGAATAATCGCACAACGCGGTCTGTTTTCCGTCCACCATAATCCAATCGAACCATGGCGTGTTAGGGGGCAGCGCGAATATTTTATTATCCCTGCTGAACTAAAACGTGATATAAAATTAGTGCTTATGAGTATGGGAATTGATGATCAGTTTTTGATGGCGGACTTAGATGGACTTACACAAACGCTTAAGTGGCGCTACGAAAATAGGGTTGCTTCACAATGATCGGTAATAATGTGACTTCAAAGGTGTTAAGTTCGCGAGCAGTTCGTCTAGCTGGTAGAGCATCTATTCGACCAGAATGGACGCCTGCCGCAGTACATGAGCTAGAACAAGCCGTTGAAGATTTTGATATTGCTACATCCGCCGCATGGCCAAGTTTGGACGAGCTATCTAATTCGACTATTGTAGATGGTATATTTCTATTTCCTGAAAGTACGATGTTCCAAAATGGTCATTTTATTGTGCCTGCAACCGTTGGCGTGACACTAAATTATGGCGGAAACTCTGAATTAGATAGATTGAAGGTTACCGATAGTTTTCCAGCAAATATTGAATTTGAAATTGAAAATGTTGGAGATAGGCCTAAAGTTAGTATTTTAAACGTTTTGGTAGATACGGCGTCATTTTATAAATAATTCACGGCCCAATCAATCCTTCAGCAATGATACCGGCCAAGCGGTCATAGTGTTGGCGGACGCTCGCCGCGTAGCGCAATTCCATTGAGTGAATGACGCCCGCCGATCCAAATTCAGCGCGATGATAAATGATGGCGCCGTTTTTGAATCCTGAAACAACCATCCATTTAGAGCCCACTTTACGGTAAGTCACCTCATCTATGTCTTTCGAAACAAAATCGGCAATCGTGGTTGGCGTGAAATCTAACACATTGTTTTGACCCCAAACGCTGAGCGTGGCCCCGTCAGGTGAGACCCACGTTTGGCCATCGCCATTGCTTGCGTTGGGCGCATCTTGCGTGAATATCGCGTCTGGATAGGTAATAGTGGTGCCGAAACGTGGATTTACGTATGTGCGATTTCCTGCCCAAGCAATCGAATTCCCTAGGGCCAGGATCACTGCTATAAACCCAAGAATGAAATTTTTCATGCTGTGGTCACCCACCCGTGACACTCATGTGGCGCGACACTGCGGGTTTGGCGCTGCGGCGGTCGATGATAAAATCATGCCCCTTTGGCTTGCGCCCGATGGCTTCATCAATGGCAATGGAAAGCAATTCATTGCCTTCCGAAGCGCGAAGCGGGGAACGCAGATCAGCCGCGTCTTCTTGGCCGAGGCACATGTAAAGGGTTCCCGTGCACGTTAAGCGCACGCGGTTGCAGCTTTCGCAGAAGTTATGTGTGAGCGGCGTGATGAAACCAAGGCGTCCGCCGGTTTCCTTCACCTCGACATAGCGGGCAGGGCCACCGGTCTTATAAGGGATATCAATAAGTGTGAACTGTTCCATCAATCCGGCCCGCACTTGGCTCAGCGGCAGATATTGATCGGTACGATCAACCTCAATTTCACCGAGCGGCATTGTCTCGATCAATGTCAGATCCGCGCCGCGCCCGTGCGCCCATCGCATAAGGTCGGGGATTTCGCGGTCATTAAACCCTTTGAGTGCGACGGCGTTGAGCTTTACTTTTAAGCCAGCCGCTTTCGCTGCATCCACGCCTTCGATCACTTTTGCCAAATCGCCCCATCGGGTGATCTCTTTGAATTTGACAGGGTCGAGTGTGTCGATTGAAACGTTGATGCGTTTGACGCCGCAATCAGCGAGCTCTTGCGCATATTTTGCGAGTTGCGAACCATTAGTGGTCAACGTCAATTCTTTCAGTGCACCAGACTTCAGATGCCGTGATAGTGAACGGACCAACTGCATGATATTCTTACGCACCAGCGGCTCGCCGCCGGTCAGGCGCAGTTTTTCAACGCCCTTTTCGATAAATGCACTGCAAAGCCGGTCGAGTTCTTCGAGGGTCAGCAAGTCCTTTTTCGGCAGAAATACCATGTCTTCGGCCATGCAATAGGTGCAACGGAAGTCGCAGCGGTCTGTGACTGACACGCGCAAATAGGACACATGCCTCCCGAATGGATCAATCATAGCATGGTTTGGTGTGTGTGTTATGCTGCTCATGATCTATATGTCGGATGTGTGATGTCATTCGTCAAGCTGCATTGACTTGATGCAGCATTACTTTGCACCTAAGCACAAGACTTGTACGATTAAATGAGGGTGAATATGAGCGATTCCAAGCTGTGGCCGAGTGAACTTAGGGTTTCGCCGGATAGAAAAACGCTCACTGTATCGTTTGAGGGTGGTTCGAGCCATTCATTCAGCGCCGAAATATTGCGCGTGATGTCACCGTCGGCTGAAGTGCAGGGGCATTCGCCTGAGCAGCGTGTGACGGTGCCGAACAAGGCAAATGTCACGATTAAGCAACTTATCCCGATCGGCAATTACGCCATTCGCATCGTGTTCGATGATGGGCATGATACCGGAATTTTCACTTGGGTATATTTTGCTGAAATGGGCGAGCAAAAAGATGTTAAGTGGGCCGCGTATTTAGAAGAATTGAAGGCCAAAGGACTTGGTCGCGGTGTCGTGCTGCATTGACCAAAATGAGATACTATGAGTGCTGGGCAGCTTAAATCGAATTGGCCTCAAAGCGTTTTTGGAATAAACAAAATAAACTTATTATCATTGATCGGGGGATCACATGTCGGACGAGTTTAGGGAAGTCACCACCAAGTCTTGGCTCAGCCGCGTTATGGGTTCATTCATCGGTGTGATCGTTGGCATATTGTTATTCTTGGGCGCATTTCCGTTGATCTTTTGGAATGAGGGTCGCTCTGTTGATCGCATTAAAACGCTGGGAGAAGGGCGTTCAATTGTTATGGAGTTGAGCGCCGATCAGATCGACGCTGCACGCGAAGGTAGCCTTGTGCACGTTACTGGTCTTGCCACCACGGATGAAGTGTTGAAAGACAGCCAATTTGGTGTCGAAGAAAAAGCGCTGAAACTCAACCGCTTGGTAGAAATGTATCAGTGGGAAGAAAAGTCGGAATCCAAGACAACCAAAAATTTGGGCGGCAGTGAAACGACCGAAACAATTTATTCCTACAATAAAACCTGGTCGCAAAACCGCATCGATTCTTCAAAGTTCAAAAATCAATTCGAGCATCGCAACCCTTCGATGCCAGGGTTTGGGTCCGAGCAATTCACGGCGTCCAAGATAACCGTCGGGGCGTTTGAACTCGGCAACAATTTTGTGCGGCAAATTTCAGGCGATGAAAACTATGCGTTAAGCCAGAAGAATTTTGATGCGCTTGATCCGTCACTTCTCTCATCATTCAAATTATCAGGGAATTAATATTTTAGAGGCAATGCCTCCAATCCGCAGGTCGGCGCGGTGCGTGTTACTTTCAAGATCGTTCGCCCCCAGACGGTCAGCGTTGTTGGCAAACAAGAGGGTAACGCGCTGCAATCCTATGTCACCAAAAATGGTGAAATTGAGCTTTTACAAAATGGCTCTGTTTCGGCCCAAGACATGTTCGCGTCTGCAGAAGCGGAAAATAAGATCGTGACTTGGCTCATTCGCCTCGCAGGGTTCATCATTATGTGGTTCGGCTTGGCGCTCATCATGGGTCCGCTCAGCGTCATCGGCAGCGTGATTCCGTTCGTGGGAAGTGTTCTTGGCGCTGGCACTGGATTTATCGCTTTTGTACTGGCCTTGGTGCTCAGCGTCGTCACGGCAGCTATTGCATGGATTGTCTTCCGGCCATTGATCGGCGGCGCGCTGCTGTTGCTTGCTGTGCTGTTCTTCTTCGGCGGGTTCAAATGGTTGCGTGGGAAAGCACAAGCTGCTGCAGCAGCACCCCAATCAAGTGGCGCAAAGTTTGGTCGGCAAGAAGTGTAATGTGTTCACTTAACGCTTGTTGAGGAGCTCGATCATTTTGGTCATTTGCCGTCCAACCAAATCGCAATCTTCCGGCGATGACGCGCTCATTGCGACGTCGATGAGGCTAGAATAGACGCTCAGTGCTTGCATGAGCAATGCTGTGCCAGGCTCGGTTAGCCTCAGACGTTGAATTCGCTTGTCATGCGTATCGCCTTCGCGGGCAACTAAGCCGCGTGTGACCAGCGCTGGCATCAACATCGTTATGTTTGAGCGACCGACTATGAGGCGTTCCGCCAACTCTTGCTGCGAAAGGCCGGGGTGACGATGAATGTTCATCATCATATCCAGTTGCGCGGTCTTCAGGTCGAGCGGTTTCAAGGCTTCGCCAATTGCACGCTCCACCACATGGGCGGCCTTTGCAACTGCCACCCAGTTGCGAAAACGCGGGTTTTCCCAAGGCAACGCTTGCGAAGATTGTACTTTATTTTTGTTCATGATTGAACAATATTGTTCATAGTTGAACCAATTCGGATGTTGACGATGGCAATCTCAAAACAGAAAGTCATAGCTACGGTGTTAGGTCAAGGTGGTGTTGTATTTCCGCGCCTTGCGGGACGGCTTGCGTTTGAACTTTTTTGCCGGACTGTTGATCCAAGCAAACCCGGTAAAGGTGAACGCGCTGCAATTGAACGCGCTAAACCAATCATGGCAGAAGCGCGTCATCACCATTTGAAAATTTCTACGGGTTGCGTCGTGGCTCATCAATTTAGGGCAAGCAATGCCTTGTCCTACAAGGGTCGTCTGCTTGTTGTGCACGGCTGGCGCTCACGCACGGATTTTATGGCGGTCATGATTGCCGGCCTAACAGCGCAAGGTTGGGATGTTGTTGGTTTGGATCTCCCAGGACACGGACTTTCAACAGGCCGCACGTTGAATGTAAAACGCGGTGTGGAAGCTGTGCACGCGGCATCCACTTGGCTAGGCCCTTTCGATGTAGCAATCGGCCATTCGTTCGGCGGCGTGGTGGTTGTCAATGCGGCTGTTGGTGGCATTGCGGGCTTCGCGCCTGTTCCATTTGGGCAGTTGGCAATCATCGCTTCTCCCAACTCGATGCCAGAAATGTTCAAGGGCGTCGGGAGTTATTTCGGCTTAGGCAAGCGTTCACAGCAAGCGATGGAGGCGCGCATTTTGAAAGTTGCCGGTCGACCTGTGTCGGATTTTGTTCTGTCAGAACAGCTTAAAAAATTCGGTGGGGAAGTTCTCATTGTTCATGCACCTGATGATCGCGAAGTGGCCTATACCGGTGCATTGGAGATGGCAAAGGCTGGTGATCATGTTCGGCACGTTTCATTTGATGGGCTTGGGCACCGCCGGATTATCTCTGATAGCGGCGTGATTGCGACGCTCGTGGACTTTGCAGAGCGCTCACAAATCGCTATCGCTGCCTGATGGCTGCAACGCTTTCCACGCGCTGAATCCACCGTCTATGTGCATAACATTTTCTAGGCCCATGTCTTGCACGGTTTTTGCTGCCAGCGCAGAGCGCCAGCCTGCGGCGCAGAAAAACACGAATGTCTTGTCCTCGCCAAACACCGGTTTGAAATAGGGACTTTCGGGATCAACCCAAAACTCCAGCATCCCGCGTGGTGCGTGAAACGCGCCCTCCATACGGCCTTCGCGCTCGAGCTCGCGTATATCGCGCAAGTCGACGAATTGTACGTCGGCTCGGGCTCGCATCTCCCAAGCGTCAGCGGCAGTGATCGTTTTAACCTCCGCTAACGCTTCATCGATAAGGGCTTTGTAGCCTTTGATCATGGTTTCAGCGTTTGACAATCACACGCGTACCAACGCCAGCCTGTTCATACAGATGCGTCACGTCATCATTGGCCATGCGGATGCAGCCGGATGACATGGCTTGACCGATGGTCCAAGGCTGGTTCGTGCCGTGGATGCGATAAATGCTTGAGCCAATATACATGGCGCGTGCGCCTAGAGGATTGTCTGGTCCGCCTTCCTGATAGGTTGGCAATATACGGCCAGTCTCGCGCTTCACGCGGGCGCGCATCTCGGCGGGCGGTGTCCAGCCTGGCCATTCGGCTTTGCGTGAAATCTTGTTGGTTCCCGCCCACTCAAATCCTTCGCGGCCAACACCAACGGCGTACTTAATTGCCTTCCCATTGCCCAGCGTGTAATAAAGGCGGCGCTCTGACGTTTCGATCACGATGGTGCCGGCTGGCACTTTGGCGTCATACTTGACAGTCTTGCGCGGGATGGGAGAGCGATCGGAACGATACTTGCCGCCTTGAATTTGCGGTTGGCCTGCACGGAAGAATTTCTGCAGCGTGGTTTCAGCTTGCGCCGTTGCTGTTAGACCAAATGGCGCTGCAATAATGGCGGCCATAACTAGAAATACCGAAAGCTTTTTCACGACAAGTAAAACCTTTTGTTGCTTGAAATTCAAACATCATATGAATCGGGGTGCGCCGTCAACTGCGCCTTTGATACTTCAAGAAAGTGTGATTGCTTTTACCCTAAGTTCAATTCCTTGAAGAAGTCATTGCCTTTGTCATCAATGACGACGAAGGCTGGAAAATTCTCCACTTCAATTTTCCATACCGCTTCCATGCCAAGTTCTGGATATTCCAAAACTTCTACATGTTTGATGCAGTCTTGCGCTAATCTTGCTGCCGGTCCGCCAATGGAGCCCAAATAAAATCCGCCGTGATTTTTGCACGCTTCGCGCACTGCCGCCGAGCGGTTGCCCTTGGCGAGCATGACTAACGATCCGCCAAATGACTGGAACTGGTCGACATAGCTGTCCATGCGGCCGGCAGTTGTTGGTCCGAAAGATCCGGACGCCATGCCTACCGGTGTTTTGGCCGGTCCTGCGTAATAAACAGGATGATCTTTCATATATTGCGGCATATCGAGACCTGCTTCCAGTCGTTCGCGGATTTTCGAATGCGCTAAATCACGGGCAACAATGATGGTGCCGCTCAGTGACAGGCGCGTTTTTACTGGATGCTTTGAAAGCTCCGCAAGTATTTCGCTCATCGGTTTATTGAGGTCTATTTTTACCACATGCCCGGACATCTTTGCTTCGTCTACGTCCGGCATAAAGCGTGCCGGATTGTGCTCCAGCTGCTCGATGAAAACTCCGTCTTTAGTGATCTTTCCCAGCGCTTGGCGATCAGCGGAACAAGAAACGCCGAGGCCAATTGGCAGCGATGCGCCGTGACGCGGCAGACGGATAACGCGCACATCATGGCAGAAATATTTGCCACCAAATTGCGCTCCCACACCAAGCGATTGGGTTAGTTTGTGGATTTCTTCTTCCAAAGCAAGATCGCGGAAAGCGTTGCCGGCTTCCGATCCTTCAGTTGGAAGTTCATCCAAATATTTAGTCGAGGCAAGTTTCACGGTCTTCATGACCTGTTCGGCAGATGTACCACCCACTACAATCGCCAAATGATAAGGGGGGCAGGCAGAGGTGCCGAGGGTCAGGATTTTTTCCTTGAGAAATGCAATCAAGCGGTCATGGGTTAAAAGCGACGGCGTGCCTTGATAAAAGAACGTTTTATTGGCCGAGCCGCCACCTTTGGCGACGAAAAGGAATTTGTAGGCATCCTCACCTTCTTCGTAAATGTCGATTTGCGCAGGCAGATTGTTCTTCGTGTTCTTTTCCTCAAACATCGATATCGGCGCAAGCTGTGAGTAGCGCAGGTTCCGGCGGTTATAGCTGTCAAGCACGCCTTGGCCGAGCGCATCTTCGTCTCCGCCTTCAGTCCATACGCGGCGGCCTTTTTTGCCCATGATGATCGCTGTGCCTGTGTCTTGGCACATCGGCAAAATACCGCCCGCTGCAATGTTGGCGTTCTTCAATAGATCCCAGGCAACAAAGCGGTCGTTTTCGGTTGCTTCATCGTCGTCCAAGATTGAAGCCAATTGCTTCAAGTGAGCAGGACGCAAGAGATGGTTGATGTCGCCAAATGCGGTTTCGGATAATAGGCGCATGGCTTCGGGTTCAACGACCAAAATATCTTGTCCGCGAAAGCTTTCAACCTTCACAAAATCTGAAGTTAGCTTGCGGTATTCGGTCTTGTCTTTGCCAAGCGGAAACAGATTGTTGAGTTTGGAATGAGACATGAAAGAAACTCCATCATAAAAGTAAAAGGTCGAGACACATCTAATGCCTCGACCTTGAAGTCACAATCCGCCTTTTGGCGGGTCAATCGATTTAGAAATGAGTCAAGCGGAATTAGCTTGTTTTATTTTCCCCATATGCATTTCAATTTTCGTCGCCAACATGTCTGGGCTGATCGGTTTGGACAGATAGTCATCCATGCCCGATGCAATGCAACGATCGCGATCACCTTTCAATGCGTGTGCGGTCACCCCTACAATTGGCGTGCGAATGAAATTGTTTTCGACTTCATATTCCCGAATAGCCTGTGTGGCTTCTAACCCATTCATTTCTGGCATCGAAACATCCATCAAGATCATGGTGGGTGTTTTTGCTTTCATCGCTTCGACCGCCTTGCGGCCATTGTCGACGATTTCGAAACTATAAGGCAGGCTTTCGAGTATCTGCGTGAAGACAATTTGGTTTACCGCATTGTCTTCAGCAACGAGAATGTCGATTGTCTTGGGCTTAGTGGGGGCTGGTGCGATTTCTGCGGCTGGCTGAGGCGCGGGCGCGGATTTAACAGTAGTAATTGGCGCGCTTTCAAGGACTGGCGCTGCTTGCAGCATCTGTTGGCTCAGCTCGACCAACGATTTTGGCTTTGGCAATTCCTGTCGCTCATGGGCGTGGCTGCGTGCTTCGCGGATAACACCAACGATGGTATCAAACAGCATCGATGAGCGGGCCGGTTTCATCAAGTGCGCGTCAATGCGAATGCCTTGGAATTCCACGCCTTGCATCGCTGTATCAACGGACGTCAGCAATATAATCGGCACAGTTTCTAAACTTGGATTTTGTCTTACCAAGCGGGCAACGTCAGCCCCGTTCAACTCGGGCATATGATAATCAAGAATAATTGCGTCGACATCCAAACCAATGGATTTAGCTTGGCTGAGCACCGCAAGTCCCTCGTGGCCACCAGTGGCCGCGCAGGCGTCGAAACTCCACGAGCGCATTTGCTCTAATAGGATCGAACGATTGACAGGATTGTCATCGATGATCAGCACACGTGAGCTGGCGACATCATAGGGCAGTATTTTCTTTTTGGCGGCAACACCTTGCGCCTGTAGTCCGATCTTAAACCAGAATGTCGATCCTTTGCCGACCTCGCTTTCAGCGCCGATTTTACCGCCCATCAAAGCGACCAACTTGGTAGAAATCGCCAAACCAAGACCTGTTCCTTCATGGCGGCGGGTAGAAGATGTATCGACTTGACTGAATTTTTCGAAGACCAAGCGCAGTTTTTCAGCAGGGATGCCAACACCAGTATCAGTAATCCTGAATGTTAAGTTGACCATCCCGGACGATGCGTCAAGCTGACCGGTGACATCGACCAGCACGTGCCCAGACTCTGTAAATTTGACAGCGTTGCCCATCAAGTTTGTAACGATTTGGCGGATGCGGCCCACATCACCCACTACATGTTCTGGCAAACCTGGCTCTACGCGCACAATCAGTTCCAGGTCTTTTTCCTGCGCTCGGGCTGAAACCAATGTCGCGACAT
>JBGTAU010000551.1:0-5163 GCA_041749675.1 Rhizobiaceae bacterium
AGCAGCAGCAGCCTCAACATTGGCGAAAGGCGACGGGAAATAATCCGAAGGCTTGGCTTTGCGGGTAAACATTTCGCCTTCAGCGTTCGGTCCGTCTTGGACTTCATATTCAGCAGCAAACGCTTTGACTTGCTCTTCTGAGTAGCCCAAATCTTCCAAATTGCGGAATGCCACACGCTGCATCGAATGACAAGCAGCACAGACTTCCTTGTAGACTTTCAGACCACGTTGCAGTTGGGCCTTGTCAAAAGTGCCAAATGGACCCGAAAAGCTCCAGCTCTGTTCCACCGGCTTAATGATCGGGAAATGCGTTGGTTCTGCTGCATTGTGCCCACCAACTTCCGCAGACATTGCACCTGTGGACAGCATCAGACCGAATGCCAAACCAGCGAGGATTTTCTTCATAGGTTTAATCCTTGTCATAATAAGTGCACTCAAGCTTTTGCAGTGCCGAGAACTGATTCAGTGATCGAGTTCGGCATCCGTTTCGGTGTTTCAAACAAGCCCAGTAATGGCAAAATGATCAAGAAGAAGGCAAAGTAAAATGCCGTCGAGAATTGAGCCATCAACGTGTAAAGCCCCTCAGCTGGGCGCGAACCCAACCAGCCCAAGAAGATCGCATTGACGACAAACAGCCAGAAAAACAGTTTGTACCAAGGACGATAGACCGCCGAGCGAACCTTCGATGTGTCGAGCCATGGCAACAAGAACAGCATCACGATAGAGCCAAACATCGCCAACACGCCACCGAGCTTGGAGTCGATCGGCCCGATGTTGAAAGTGATGGCACGCAAGATTGCGTAGAATGGCAAGAAGTACCATTCAGGCACGATGTGTGCCGGCGTCTTGAGCGCATTGGCTTCAACGTAGTTGTCTGGGTGACCAAGGAAGTTTGGCATATAGAACACGAAGTAGAGATAGATTGCCAAGAATACGATCAGTGCAAATGCATCCTTCACCGTCGCATAAGGTGTAAACGCAACCGTGTCTGTGGAAGACTTCACTTCGATACCCGTGGGGTTGGTCTGACCAACCACATGCAAAGCCCAAACGTGCAAGATAACCACACCAGCGATCATGAACGGGAGCAAGTAATGCAGCGAGAAGAAGCGGTTCAAAGTTGGATTATCAACGGCAAAACCACCAAGCAGCAATTGCTGTATCCACTCACCAACGATCGGGAAAGCGGTGAAGAAACCAGTAATAACCGTCGCGCCCCAGAACGACATTTGACCCCAAACCAACACGTAACCCATGAAACCAGCGGCCATCATCAACAAGAAGATGATACAGCCCAAAATCCATAGCAATTCACGGGGTTGCTTATAGGAACCATAATACATGCCACGGAAAATATGGATATAAACGGCTATAAAGAAGAAAGAAGCACCGTTGGCATGCAAATAACGCAACATCCAACCGCCATTCACATCACGCATGATGCCTTCAACAGAACCAAACGCCAATTGCGTGGACGAGGAATAATGCATCGCTAGCACAATGCCAGTCGCGATCTGGATCACCAGCATAATGGCCAAAATGCCACCAAATGCGTAGGCATAGTTCAAATTGCGCGGCACTGGATAGGCCACAAATGAATCATACATCAAACGCGGCAACGGAAGACGCGCGTCAAACCATTTGCCAATGCCGGATTTCGGCTCGTAGGTTGAATGTCCTGCACTCATAATTTTGTTCCCCAGATACCTTTAGCCGATTTTGATGACAGTGTCGGAAATGAACGAGAAGACCGGAACCGGTAAATTCTCCGGTGCTGGGCCTTTGCGGATGCGCCCTGCCGTGTCGTAATGTGAGCCGTGGCATGGGCAGAACCAGCCGCCGAAATCTCCAGCTTGTCCAAGTGGCACGCAGCCCAAATGGGTGCATACGCCGACCATCACCAGCCAGTTTTCTTTGCCTTCGCCAGCAGTACGATTAACGTCCGCGGCATCAACATCTGCGCCAACATTGGCGTTGCGGGCGGCTGTGTCTTTCAATTCATCGAGCTTGACGGCTTTTGCCTCTTCAATCTCTTTTGGCGTACGATTGCGCACAAAAACCGGCTTACCGCGCCACTTTGCGACCAAGGACATGCCAGGTTCTAGGCTTGAAACATCGATTTCGATAGACGACTGCGCCCGGGTCGATGCATCAGGCTGCATTTGATCGATAAATGGCCAGACGGCACCGGCCGCCCCAACCACACCGGCCATGCCAGTTGCCACATAGAGAAAATCGCGTCGGGAAGTTTCACTTGTTTCGTGTGCGCTCACGGGACTGTTCCTTGTCACATGCAATCTTTGTGGAAAACCCGCATCAAAACGACCGCAACCACGCGACCGGAAAGACGGAATCCCCCGATAATTATGAAAAGGCTCTAGCCGTCAGCGAACATGTTTGCAAGTGCGCCGATGCGCGCGACGGCACTATGTCGCGGGTTTATCAAGGCAAAACTTGGATGACTCTCATCAGACTGCAAGAAAAGTTTTACTCCGCCGCCTCCAACCCCAAAAACCCACCCGATTGCCGCGCCCATAATTTGGCATAAAGCCCACCATTGGCGATAAGCTGAGCGTGTGTACCATCTTCTACAATCTTGCCCTCATCCAGCACAATCAGCCGGTCCAACGCCGCAATCGTTGAGAGCCGGTGTGCCACCGCGATCACTGTCTTGCCGGTCATCAATTCATAGAGATGATCTTGAATGGCGGCTTCGACTTCTGAATCCAACGCTGATGTAGCCTCGTCCAAGATCAAAATAGGCGCGTCTTTAAGCATGACGCGGGCGATGGCGATGCGCTGACGTTGTCCGCCAGAGAGTTTCACGCCGCGCTCACCCACATGCGCATCATAGCCGACGCGGCCTTTGGGGTCGCTCAACCCTGCGATAAAATGATCCGCCTCTGAGCGCCGCGCGGCTTCAAACATTTCAGCATCGCTGGCGTCTGGGCGTCCATAGAGAATATTCTCGCGCACCGAGCGATGCAACAGCGAGGTATCTTGCGTGACCATACCAATTTGCCCGCGCAAACTATCTTGGGTGACGTCTGCGATGTTCTGCCCGTCAATGGTAATTCGCCCACCCTCAACATCGTAAAACCGCAACAATAAATTCACCAGCGTCGATTTCCCCGCACCGGACCTGCCAACCAAGCCCACTTTTTCGCCGGACTTAATCACGAGGTTCAGTTGCTCGAATAACCCGTGCTCTTTGCCGTAATGAAACCGCACGTCATCAAAATGAATTTCGCCTTTATCGACCAATATAGCTTTGGCATTTACCACGTCCGGCACTTGCTGCGGCTTTGCCACTGTCTCCATCGAATTTTGAATGGTGCCAAAATTGCGCAACAGACTATTGAGCTGCGTCATCATGCGGCCCAGCAACATGTTTAAGCGCAGCACCAGCCCCATCGTAAACGCCACGCCGCCGGTGGAGACAAACCCTTTGATCCATAAATCAACCGTCAGAATTGCCACTGCGGAAATCATCACGCCGCTGGTGAGCCCAAGTGAAATGCGAATACCCGAAAGCCCGCGCGTGAAGGGTAACATGACTTTGATAAACTCAACCATGCCATCGCGGATATAGGCATCATCGCGCTCTTGGCTGCCAAACAATTTCAGGGTTTGAATGTTGGAATAGCCATCCACCAATCGCCCTTGCACCATGGAGCTGGCCTCAGCGCTCGCGCGTGCTGATTTGCGAATACGCGGCAAAAACCGCCGCGCCAACAGGGCAAACACAGCAAGCCAAACCACCACCACCGCTGCCAATTGCCAATGCAAACTGCCGACCAATGCGATAGTCGAGACGGCATAGACGATTGAAAACCAGATGACTTGCAACAGCGAGACCATAAAGTCGCCCGTTGCTTGCCCTGTTTGCCAAACCTTTGTGGCCAAGCGCCCTGCAAAGTCATTCTGGAAAAATGCCACACTTTGGCGGGCAACGCGCTGATGCGCCTGCCAGCGCACAAAGCTGAAAAAGCCCGGCACAATAACCTGTTCTTCAAGCAATGCGGACAGAGCAATGATGAGCGTGCGCGCAAACATCACCAAGACCAGCATAGCCACAAGCTCCGGCCCGTGACTTGCCATCAAACCATCCCAGCCGGACAACCGGTCTGCCGCGGTCAGCACATCCACCAGCCGCCCGACAAACCAAAACAGAGCCGCTTCCATCAGTGCAACCAACCCGCCAAGAATGAGCATGCCAGCAAAGGCAGCCTTTGCTTGACTTACAAAATACCAGATGAAGGCAAAAGCCGTTGTTGGCATTGCGTTGTGATCCGGTGATTTGAAGGGATCGAGCCAGCGCTCAAACAGGTTATAGATCCGAATCATTGCGCTGCTTCTGCCGCCTCAAGCCCAAGAAACCCGCCAGACTGGCGCTCCCAAAGGTTGGCATAAATCCCGCCTTTTGCAATGAGCTGAGCATGGCTGCCATCCTCAACAATCCGCCCGCGATCAAGAACAATCAATCGGTCCAGCGCCGCAATGGTCGAAAGTCTGTGCGCAATCGCAATGACAGTTTTGCCTTCCATCAATCGAAATAAATTCTCTTGAATCGCTTGCTCGACTTCAGAATCCAGCGCTGATGTCGCTTCATCCATAATGAGAATGGGCGCGTCTTTCAGCATTACGCGTGCAATCGCGATACGCTGACGCTGACCGCCCGATAGTTTCACACCGCGCTCACCAACATGGGCATCATAACCCTTGCGGCCCTTTGGATCTTCAAGGTTGGCTATGAACTCTTGCGCCTCCGCGCGCTCTGCTGCCTTCTTCATATCCACGTCTGACGCATCAGGACGGCCATACAAGATGTTGTCGCGCACTGAGCGATGCAGCAATGAGGTATCTTGCGTGATCATGCCGATATGCGCACGCAAACTATCTTGGCTGACTGCGGCGATGTTTTGCCCATCGATAAAAATGTGTCCACTTTCAAGGTCATAAAAGCGCATCAACAAGTTCACCAAAGTAGATTTGCCAGCGCCGGAGCGTCCAACCAAACCGATCTTCTCGCCCGGTTTAATGTCAAGATTCAACCGTTCAATGATGCCACTGTCTTTGCCGTAATGGAACGTCATATCCTTGAACGAAATCGCGCCCTTGGGCACAGTAAGGCTCGGTGCATTGGCAACATCTTGCACCAAA
>JBGTAU010000552.1:0-2419 GCA_041749675.1 Rhizobiaceae bacterium
CCTGGATGAACCGACAAAGGGCATCGACATCGGCTCGAAAGCTGCCGTCCATGCCTTTATGAGCGAGCTTGCCCGCGAGGGGCTGGCCGTCATTATGGTCTCGTCCGAATTGCCGGAAGTGCTGGGCATGGCAGACCGTATCATCGTCATGCGCGAAGGCCGCTTGGCCGGTGAATTTTCACGCGACGAGGCCACACCAGAAAAGCTCGTGCGCGCCGCCGCCGGCATTGCGGAGCAAGCAGCATGAACAATGTGATCAAGACCTTTGTCCGTTCCCGCGAAGCCCAGCTGATTGCCGCAATGCTGGTGATGGTTGCTGCCATTGCCTCGCGCTTTCCGGCCTTTATCACGCCGACCAATCTGGCCGCCGTTTTCAATGACACGTCGATTTTGATCATCCTCGCGTTCGGACAGATGGCTGTCATTCTCACGCGCTGTATTGACATGTCGATTGCAGCGAACCTTGCGCTCTGCGGCATGGTCGCCGCGTTGATTAACGTTGCCGCACCCGGTCTGTCCCTTGCCATCATCTTGCCGCTCACCATGCTTCTCGGGGCGGCACTGGGCGCAATCAACGGGCTCTTGGTTTGGAAGCTCGATATCCCATCCATCGTGGTCACACTCGGCACCATGACGATTTTTCGCGGAACCATTTTCCTTCTCACCAATGGTGCTTGGGTCAACGCCCATGAAATGAGCGACGCCTTTAAGTCCCTGCCGCGCGCGGATCTCTTGGGCCTCCCGGTGCTGTCATGGTTCGCCATCGTTATCATCGCGATCATTTCTATTCTCTACAACCGAACACCGTTCGGCCGCTCGCTGTATGCCATTGGCGGCAATCCCGTTGCTGCGGTTTATGTGGGCATTGATGTCGGCAAAATCCGCTTCTTCGCCTTCATGCTTTCCGGAGCATTGGCTGGTTTGGCCGGTTATTTGTGGGTCTCGCGCTACGCGGTTTCCTATGTCGATATCGCAGCCGGATTTGAGCTGGATGTCGTGGCGGCCTGCGTGATTGGCGGCATCTCTATATCGGGCGGCATCGGCTTAGTCGGCGGCGCTGTACTGGGCGCACTGTTCCTCGGTATTGTCAAAAACGCACTGCCGGTCATCCATGTTTCACCGTTCTGGCAAATGGCGATTTCCGGCATCGTGATCATCATCGCTGTTGCGTTCAACGCCCGCGCCGAGCGCAAGAAGGGCCGCATCATTCTCAAATCCGCGGAGGCAAAATCATGAGCGAGGCCACCACCCGCACCCTGCCGGACCGGCTCGGCAACCGTACGCGCGATCTCATCTATTCGTGGGAAAGCCTGCTGATCTTGGTGGCGATTGCCATTTTCATCATCAATAGCTTTGCCTCGCCCTACTTCCTCGATCCATGGAACTTATCGGACGCCACGTTCAACTTCACCGAAAAGGCGCTGATTGCGCTTGCGATGGCGCTGCTGATTATATCCGGCGAAATCGACTTGTCGGTCGCGGCCATTGTCGCACTCGCCTCAACTGCGATGGGTTATGTCGCCAGTATTGGCGGCGGCACAGGGGCAATGGTGCTGACCGGCATCGCCACTGGCATCGCCTGCGGGGCGTTCAATGGCGTGCTCGTCACGCATTATAAATTGCCGTCGATTGTCGTCACCATCGGCACCATGAGCCTGTTCCGAGGCATCGCGTTTATCGTGCTGGGCGACGGCGTGTTCAAAGGCTATCCGGCCTCGTTTTCATGGTTTGGACAAGGATATGTTTACTGGGTGTTTTCGTTCGAGTTTGTGTTCTTCCTGATTGCTGCTTTCGTATTTGGCATAGTGCTGCACAAGACAAATTTCGGCCGCCTTGTCTATGCCATCGGCAACAATGAAACTGCCGCACAGTTTTCCGGAGTGCGGGTCGCGCGGGTCAAGTTCACGCTGTTCGTATTGACCGGCCTGATGTCCGGCCTTGCCTCCGTCATGCTCACCGCGCGCCTCGGCTCCACACGGCCATCCATCGCTACAGGGTGGGAGCTTGAAGCGATCACCATGGTGGTGCTGGGCGGCGTTTCTATTTTGGGCGGTTCCGGCACCATTCCGGGTGTTGTGATCGCAGCGTTCATTATGTGCTTTGTCACCTTCGGCTTCGGGCTTTTGAACGTGCCGGGCATTGTGATGTCGATCTTTGTTGGCCTGCTTCTCATCCTCGTCATTGCCGCGCCGATCCTCTATCGTCGCCTCAAAGCAAAGGGGTGATGGCATGGAAAAGTTCGCATTCAAAATGTTTTTGAACCCCGGCATGGAGGCCGAATACAAGCGCCGCCATGATGAAATCTGGCCGGAGCTCGTAGCGCTGCTGCACGATGCTGGCGTATCGGACTATTCAATCTTTCTGGATGCTGAGACCAACATTCTGTTTGGCGTTTTGGTACGCCAACAAAAGCACGGCA
>JBGTAU010000553.1:0-2328 GCA_041749675.1 Rhizobiaceae bacterium
GGCTGTGCGCTATCTCATTGCTAATCCCCATCCGCTGATCACCGGTTGGGGCATGGCAGGCGAAGAGCGGATGCACCATCCGAAAGACTTTGTGCGCTCATTTGATATGGCCCGTAATGCAGGTCTTGGTATTACGGTGCATGCAGGCGAGCTGGTCGGGTGGCAAAGTGTTGCCGATGCGCTGAACTATTTGAAACCTGACCGTATTGGTCACGGCGTGCGGGCGATTGAAAATCCAGATTTGGTGAAGCGTCTGGCGGATGAGCAGATTGTTTTGGAATGCTGCCCGGGTTCAAACATTTCACTCCAAGTGTTTCCGGATTTCGCCTCGCACTCGTTTCTGAAATTGCGTGCAGCGGGCATTCCGGTGACGCTGAGCTCCGATGACCCGCCCTATTTCGCAACCAGCCTTAAGCGCGAATATGACGAGATAGGAGCGGTTCATTTTGGATTGAGTGACGCCGAGCTGTTGGAGATTACCAGAACGGCGATCAATGCCGCCTATGTCGATGAAGAAACGCGCTCTATATTGCTCGCGAAGCTGGCTTAAGCCAACAAAACTGTGACTCAGCAACAACCGCACCCTTCCATCATCGCGATGAACCGCTATGATCAGTCTAAACAAATTCTAGGAGCGTCAGCATGAGTGTCACCGTCGTCGATCATCCCCTCGTTAAGCACAAGCTGACCATCATGCGCGATAAGGACACCTCCACGGGGAGTTTCCGCCGGTTGCTCAAGGAAATCTCCCTGCTGCTGTGCTACGAAGTCACGCGCAACATGGAGATGACGACCAAGCGGATCGAAACGCCACTCGAGCCAATGGATGCGCCGATCTTGGATGGCAAAAAGCTGGTGTTTGCCTCCGTGCTGCGCTCAGGCAACGGCTTGCTGGAAGGCATGCTGGAGCTTGTGCCGTCGGCGCGTGTGGCCCATATCGGACTTTACCGTGATCATGATACGCTGCAAGCAGTCGAGTATTATTTCAAAGCGCCGGAAGATATTGCTGACCGTTTGGTGATCGTTGTTGATCCTATGCTGGCGACCGCCAATTCGGCCATTGCAGCCATTGATAAGTTGAAAGAACGCGGCGCCAATAATCTGCGCTTCGTTTGCCTGTTGGCCGCGCCCGAAGGCATCAAGCACTTTACCGATGCGCACCCAGACGTGCCCGTATTTACAGCCGCGATTGATAGCCATTTGAATGAAAAGGGCTATATTGTTCCCGGTTTAGGTGACGCTGGTGACCGCATGTATGGCACGAAGTAGGGTTAGTTTGACAAAGTTTGCTTTGCGCTTTCAAAGCGTAAAGTCAAACCGACCACTTAGCCCGTTCTTTTGAATGGATCGGCGTTGATAAGTAGCGCGCTTTGGTCTCACCATCCAAATCCATACGATTCCAAGTTTGGTTCATTTCACCGATGGGCAACTTGACACCGTCGTAAGGAACCAGCGTCAAATCTTCGCCTGCCGAGACAATGCCATTGGCTAAAACGCGGCAGTAAATACCAGGGCGATTGGCGGCTAGAAATTTTTTCACGAAAAACTTATCATCCATTCTAGCCGCAAAAGTGCGACAGGGAATGCGTGGCGAGGTGACCTCAAGGATGAGTGAACCAAGTGTGAAGCGATCACCAATGCAGATAATACCGCTTTCCAGATTTTCCACCGTGAGGTTTTCGCCAAACGTTCCCGGTTCTAAGGCTTTGCCAATTTCACCTGCCCAATAATCATAATCCGGCACACCGTAAAGATAGACTGCTTGGTCCAACCCACCATGATGCTCGACGTCGCAAATCGCATCGTCTTTCAGGCCATAAGGCCCGATTTCAACAGGGCCCAATTGTGGTTTTTTGAAAATGCCCGTGATGCCAGGCGTTGTGTGCTCATATGGCGTTGCAGTCCCCACATTCACGCTAACAATTTTAAACATTTTATTCACTTCTCATTCACCACGGGCACAATCCATGCCAGCAGCTTAACGATCCGGTCAAATGATTTTGCAATGATAGGCAACCAAAAAGCGGAGAGTGACATGCACCGGTTGATAGCAGCAATTGTAGTTATGATGGGTATTGCGGCCGCGGTGCCCTCACTGGTTGTCAATATGAACACATTTGAAAGCAGCGCTAAGCCGCCTCAAAAGAACGTGATGGATACCGCGCAAGCGGTTTCACAACCTACACCGTCGGGTCAGGTTCGTCTAAAGCCTGATGCACGCGGGCATTATGTGGCGGATTTCAAGATGAATGGCCGCGTGGTGACGGCGCTGGTCGATACAGGCGCTAGCTCTGTCGCAATCAACAAATCGACCGCGCGCAAGCTTGG
>JBGTAU010000554.1:0-10676 GCA_041749675.1 Rhizobiaceae bacterium
AGCAATTTTGCCGCCCACATCCGCGTTCACATCATAGGTAAGAGTGGTTATGCCGTTCGCCTCGGCTAAATGAACTTTGGCCGCACCTTTGGCAAAACCAACAATGCCGCCGCGACCTTCACCGGTAATCGTATAGCTTTCCGGCACAACCTTATCGGACAAAGTCACTTCGCCGCTAAACCGCGCTTTGATCGGACCAATTTTCAACGTCACCACGGCCGCAAAAGCGTCCTCGCCGTCCGCCGTCAACTCCTCACATCCAGGAATGCATTGTTTCAGCACTTCCGGATCATTCAATAGACCCCATACCCGTGTACGTGGAGCGGCGATCTCATATGTACCATTCAGTTCCAAAAAACTCTCCCTAAGACATGTAGTTTAGATTCTGATTTACACGTCTATGAATGCACACATATCTGCGCACTCATATTGTACTTTCGGTTGCTTACTTACTTTTGGCAACAGGTAACTTTCGGAAGTTTGCTTTTGCTGGACAAATTCAGCGCAATACAGCATTGCAAGATTTTAGTTCCAAAAACGCGGTCACTTTTATGAAGCCAGACATTACCCTCGATCAATTGCGCGAAGCCGTGGGCACAGAAGTCGGCCTCTCAGATTGGCGCACTGTTTCCCAAGACATGATCAACCGTTTCGCCGATGCGACGGACGATCATCAATTCATTCATGTTGATGTTGAGCGCGCTAAGGCTGAGTCTATTTTCGGCGGCACGATCGCGCATGGATTTTTGACGGTTTCGCTGTTGTCGACACTCGCCTATGAAGCGCTGCCCGGTATCGTTGGCGCAACGGTCGGCATCAACTACGGCTTTGACAAACTGCGCTTTATGACCCCTGTCAAAGCGGGCGCAAAAGTGCGGGCACGCTTTGTTTTGGCAAACGCCGAAATCCGCAAATCCGGACGCGTGCTCAATACTTATGAAGTCACCCTCGAGATCGAGGGCAATCTCAGCCCTGCATTGGTGGCGACTTGGTTGACGCTGACGACCGTGGAGATGGGTGAGTAGTTTTCACTCTTGTTTATTCCATTTTTTCACTTGAATATATAGCATACACGCTATATCTTGAGTCATGTGGAAAGTCGAAATTACAGATACTGCTGCCAAAGAGATCATGACGCTTCCCACCGATTTGAGAGCGGAATTGTTTCGCGCATTTGAACTTTTGGAAGTCCATGGCCCTCAAGACCTACCTCCAAAATTTGCCAAGAAGATAAGCGGCAAACTTTGGGAGCTTCGGGTTAAAAGTGAGTCAGGCATCGCGCGCTCGATGTATTTCACGGTGAACCCTATGAGGGCAATTGTGATTTCTGCCTTCGTGAAGAAATCTCAAAAGTTGCCGGCTCGTGAAATTGAAAATGCCGAAACCCGTATGAAGTCTTGGATATTTCAACAGGACAAAAAGTCCAAAGGACAAACAAAATGAAACTGGAAGAATTACGAAAAGAACTAATGGCCGATCCGAAGTTTGTGGAGGCTTACGATGCCCTCGCACCAAAATATACCGTTATCAGCGCCTTGGTTTCCGCCCGTCGCAAGGCGCGCCTTTCACAAAGCGAAGTGGCTGAACGAATGGGCACAACACAGTCGAGCATTGCCCGCATGGAGTCCGGCAAGGGTAACGTGACGATTGAGTCAATCAGCAAATATGCCAAAGCGACAGGGCAGAAAATTAAGCTAGAGTTCGCCGCTTAACCCACGCTATCCCGCGCCGCATCGCTCAGATACGTGAACACATAATCCGAAAACGAGCGCCAGCATTCCACGCGAAAAACCTGTGGCTTGACGCGGTGGATGATGACTTCAACTTTGCCCAAAAGCGTGCGCGATACTGCGCCAACTGGGAAGACTGCGTCCGATAGGTTTTGCGGGCAACCTGCGGATAATGTGCCTTCCGCATTGGCGCCCGATACCATCACCGCCGTATTGCGCTGCGAGACATCGACCGCCGAGTGCAATACTTTGGCTTTGGCGCATTCGGTGAGCAAATCTTTGCCCGCCTCGTCCAAAATAAGCCATTCGTCCGGCCCGAGCCAATAGGCCGTGCGTGCGCCTTTGGTGATGCTAGTTTTTGGCGTCTTCGGCAATTCTATTGCAAGCGCTTTCGACAGCGCCGTCACCGCATCTGGCCGCGCGCGCAGTGACAGACGCGAGGCGGGTGCAGCCGGAGTGACGGCAACAGAAGCCGCCGCGAATACGCGACCATCCAGCGGTTGGCGCGCGTTTAATATAAGGTCAGTTTGCATGGTGGAGACCTTTTGAGATGCCGTCATGGCGCGGCAAGTAATGTGATTTTCGAGAACCGGAGCGGAGCGTACATTGAGTACGTGAGCACCGGAAGCGGAGAAAATTGCAGTAGGTGCCCGTCAGGGCGAGCATATCAGAAGGTCGGTCAGACATTGATCCGGCCTCCTTCTTTATCGTAAAACACAGCGTCGCAGATTTCAGCCTCGATCACGCGGTCTGGCATTGGAATATAAATCGTTTGGCCCATTTTCGAGAACCCATCCACCACCAGCGCCATCGCAATTGAGCGCTCGCAATTTTCGGACCAGTAGGACGACGTCACGTGCCCGACCATTTTCATCGGGATTGCCTGCTTGGGATCAAGCACGATCTGCGCGCCCTCTTCCAACACTGTTTTCGGATTTTTGGTTTTTAGACCCACCAACTGCTTGCGCCCAGAAGCCACCAAATCTTTGCGCTTCAATCCACGAATACCCACAAAATCGGGCTTCGATTTAGCAATCGCCCATGACAGCCCCGCATCCTGCGGCGTCACGGTGCCGTCGGTGTCTTGGCCAACAATGATGTAGCCTTTTTCAGCACGCAAAATATGCATCGCTTCGGTGCCATAAGGCGTTAAGCCCATCGGCGCACCAGCAGCATAAATCGCATCCCAGACCGCCTGCCCCATATGCGCAGGCACATTGATTTCAAAGCCGAGTTCGCCCGCAAAGGTCATGCGGAACAAGCGGCAAGCCACACCCATAAACGTACATTCACGCACACTCATATGGGGGAATGCTTCGTTTGACATGTCCATGCCTTCAACGAAAGGCGTGATGATCTCACGCGCTTTCGGGCCTTGCACGGCAATCACCGCCCATTGCTCAGAGGTCGAAGTCAGCCAAACATTGAAGTCGGGAAACTCTGTTTGTAAATAATCTTCCATATGGCTCATCACGCGCGGCGCACCGCCCGTTGTAGTGGTCACATGGAAGCGATCTTCCGCCATGCGACCGACCACACCATCGTCATAGATGAAACCATCCTCGCGCAGCATGATGCCATAACGGCAACGGCCGACTGCCAGCTTATCCCATGAGTTGGTGTAGAGAATATTGAGGAACTTTGCCGCATCTGGTCCGACCACTTCGATCTTGCCAAGAGTTGACGCATCGAACATGCCGGCTGTGGTGCGAACCGCCTTGCATTCGCGGTCCACCGCCTGATGCATGGTCTCACCAGCCTTCGGGAAATACCAACCGCGCTTCCATTGCCCGACATCCTCAAACACCGCGCCGATGGCGGCAGCGCTCTCATGCATCGGCGTGCGCCGTGTCGGGTCAAACAACGGACCCTTCGCATGATTGACAATCGTGCCGAATGTCACCGGCGTATAAGGCGAGCGGAATGTGGTCAGGCCCACTTGCGGAATAGGCTTGCCCAGCGCTTCGGCGGCTATCGCCAGCCCGTGCATATTGGATGTCTTGCCCTGATCGGAAGCCATGCCATTGGTGGTGAATCGCTTGACATGCTCAATAGAATGCATGCCCTCGCGCACCGCCATGCGAATGTCTTTGGCCGTCACGTCATTTTGGAAATCAACAAAGGCTTTGACAGTATTATCTGGCCCAGCGCCCGGTGCAGAACCAGACATGCCGCCAGCGACCGATCCGCCGGATACTTTGGGAGCTTTGGTTTTGCCCTTTGCGCCTGCCGCCGCAGCACCAGCGGCAATAGCCTCAGATGCCAACGCGCTCAAGTCTTCCGTGCCATTGCAAGCACCGACCGAAACGACATCTTGAACAGCTTCGCCCGGCACGAAAATGCCGCGCGCATCATCAAAGGTCAGCTTGCTGCGCGATTGCGACCATAGGTGCACCGACGGTGTCCAGCCAGCACTGTTCAGCAACGCATCAACCGTAATTTGCCGCGTCGCGCCCCCGTTGACCGGTTGCACATGCATCGCATTAACGCGCAGTCGCCCGCCCGCTTTGATCACGGCGTGGCCGGTCAACACTTCAATGCCAAGTTCTTTGGCTTTGAGCAAAAGCGCCTCATCCACCGTGCTGCGCAAATCAACCAGCGCCGGAACATCAACACCCGCGGCCTTGAGTTCAAAGGCCACCGCATAGGCGCTATCATTAGCAGTGTATACACCGACACGCCGGCCAACAGCCACGCCATATTGGTTGAGGAATGTGCGCCCAGCAGACGCCAACATCACGCCGGGGCAATCATTTTCAGCAAACACCATGTGGCGCTCAATCGCGCCCGTTGCCAAAATCACTTGTTTCGCACGCACTTGCCACAACCGCTCGCGCGGCAGACTAACATCAGGGCTTGCCATGTGGTCTGTCACGCGCTCTGCTAACGCCACCATGTTTTGCGCATAATATCCAAATGCAGTTGTACGGGCGAGCACGCGCACATTGTCCATCGCGCTGAGCGCCGCATTCATTTCATCAGCAAATGCAATGCCGGTTCTACCGTCCACACGCACATCAGGTTCATGCTTCAACGCACCGCCAAGTTCCGGTTGTTCATCAACAAGAATAACATCAGCGCCCGCATCTGCCGCCGCTTTTGCTGCCAAGAGTCCCGCCAAGCCGCCGCCTACGATAAGTACATCGCAGTGGATAAATCGATTGGCATAATGATCAGGGTCAGCCTCGGTTGGCGCAACACCTAAACCGGCGGCTTTGCGGATAACCGGCTCATATAACTTTTTCCACGCAGCCTTTGGCCACATAAATGTCTTGTAGTAGAAACCCGCGGCAAACAGCGGCGAACCGAGATTATTCAGCGCACCAATGTCAAACTCCAGCGATGGCCAGCGGTTTTGTGATTTGGCTTTCAGCCCGTCGTACAATTCTTGAACCGTCGCGCGAACATTCGGCTGGCTGCGCACGCTGTCACGGCTGATATCCATCAGCGCATTCGGCTCTTCCGGCCCAGCTCCTAAAAACCCACGCGGCCGATGATATTTGAACGAGCGCCCGACCAGATGCACACCATTGGCAAGCAGCGCAGACGCCAGCGTATCACCCTCAAGTCCAGTGTAGCTTTGACCATCAAAAGTGAAGCGGATGGTTTTGGCTGGCGTCAGTTTACCCTTGCCAGCAATGCGGTTTGCGCCACTCATGATAGGGCCTCATTCTTCGAAGTTGCGGGAATAAACCCACCTGATTTCGTCATTCCGGACAAGCGCAGCGCAGATCCGGAATCCATTCCGCTGACTTTCGTAAGATCAATTCCAATACCTAGTGTCCGGCAAATTTTCTGCACCAATATTGGAAAGCCCGATTGTGAGGCATGGATTCCGGATCGGCGCTGCGCTTGTCCGGAATGACGAAGTCTTGAATGGCTTTGCTCAGAGATACCCATCACTTCGCACCCTTCGTCTTAGCGCCATCCAGCACTGGCTTTGCCTCGCCCGCCTTATACGTCACGATAAACTTATCGCTTACTGTGTTACGCGTCGCATTGAAAAACCGCCCGCAGCCGTGAATATGGCGCCAGCGTTCATAATTCACGCCTTTCGGGTTCTCGCGAATATAGAGAAACTTCTCAAAGTCCTCATCAGACTGGTTCGCCAAATCGGACGAGCGCGCCACATGCGCCTCGCCCATGTTGCGGAATTCCCGCTCTGGACGTTCTTCTTCACAATAGGGACAACGGATTAAAAGCATGATTGTTCTCTATTCATATTCTTGGTTTGGCAACAGCAGTCGCAACATCGCCTGTGTTGGGTGTGCCTTTTGGCTCAATTAACAAAACGTGCGTTTCTTCGTCGGCGCGCGGGCAATGTTCAACACCGCGCGGCACTACATACATTTCGCCGGGATTGAGGACGACATCTCCGTCGCGCAATTGAATGATCAAACGGCCTTTGACCACAAAGAAAAAATCATCCGTGTCGGGATGCGAATGCCAAGTGAAGTCACCTTTTAGCTTCACAACCATGATCTCGTTGTCGTTATAATCAGCAACAATTTTCGGAGACCAATGTTCCGCGAAAGTCGATAACTTCTGAACGAGATTGATGGATGTGTTGGCCATTCTCAACTCACAATTCGCTGGGACCGAGTATGGTCCCCTTAGGTTGCTCGCACAGCTTTTTACCCATTGTCACGTAAGGCCCAAGGCGGCGAATTTTATCTTCGATAGTCATGTTCGGCGCAAAGTATTTTTCCTTGCCGTAGCCAAACAACATCAGCATCATTGGGTCTGTGGTTACAGGAACACCGTCTACTTCGGCGGTATCGACATCGATGTCTACAGTTTCGTTGGTTTGCTCTGGAAAGAAGAATACAACGCGCTGGCCCACACTTGGTACACAAATCAACAAGCCAGTGTCCGCCGCAAAAGGCCAATTCACTTCGCCAACTTGGCGCGTGATGGTTTGCATGCGCACATCATCTGCCTCAGGAAAAAAATTTGCCGGAGTCACAGCTGAAGTCGATGTTTGCATCATTCCAAGCATGGCAATCGCCTTCAGCATCAATGCGCGACAGCGGCAGCAGCCGCTTCGTCGATCAAGCGCCCAGTTCTAAACCGCTCCAACGTAAACCCAGCATTGATCTTATGCGGCTCGTCCCGCGCAATCGTATGCGCAAACACATTGCCTGAACCCGGTGTCGCCTTAAACCCGCCAGTGCCCCAGCCGCAGTTTACATAGAGATTCTTCACGGGTGTCTTTGCCAAAATCGGCGAGCGATCCGGCGTCACATCGACAATGCCGCCCCATGAACGCAACATTTTCATGCGGCCAAACATCGGGAACATTTCACAAATCGCATCCAGCGTATGGTTCAATATGTGTAAGCCGCCGGTCTGCGAATAGGACGTGTACTGATCCGTACCAGCGCCAATCACCAACTCGCCCTTATCGGACTGTGAGATATAAGCATGCACAGTATTCGACATCACAACACATGGAAACGCTGGCTTCACCGGCTCAGATACCAGCGCCTGCAATGGATAGCTTTCGAGCGGCATACGCACATCAGCCATTTCCATCAGCACAGATGTATGACCGGCGGCCACGACGCCAACTTTCTTCGCGCCAATAAAACCCTTGGACGTTTCAACGCCGGAAACGGAACCATCGGGATGGCGCCGTATCGCTGTCACTTCGCAGTTTTGAATAATATCCACACCGCGATCTGACGCTGCACGCGCATAGCCCCATGCAACTGCATCATGCCGCGCAGTGCCGCCGCGCCGTTGCAAGGTCGCGCCCACGACGGGATAGCGTGCAGACGCTGCAATATTCAGCGGCGGGCAATATTCTTTGGCCTGCTCCGGTGTCAGCCATTCATTGTCGATGCCATTGAGCCGGTTCGCATTAACATGGCGCTTCAGCACCTGCACATCATGCACATTGTGCGCCAGCATCATCACGCCGCGCGCTGAATACATCACATTGTAATTGAGGTCTTGAGACAGCCCATCCCACAGCTTCACCGCATGGTCGTAAATGCCAGCGGATTCGTCATAGAGATAATTAGAGCGAATAATCGTCGTGTTACGCCCAGTATTGCCGCCGCCCAACCAACCTTTTTCCAGCACCGCCACATTGGTAATGCCGTGTTCCTTGGCCAAATAATAAGCTGTCGCCAACCCATGCCCGCCCGCACCCACGATGATCACATCATAAGAGGTCTTCGGCTCCGGAAACGTCCATTGCTTATCCCACCCCTTGTGGGCCCGCATGGCTTCGCGAGCGAGAGCAAACACTGAATATTTCCGCATGGGCGATGCCTTTTGAAATGGGGTCGTTACAACAGTACTTCGAATACGCACTATCTAACACTAGCCAATAGAAAAGGAAGTCTTTGCTTCGAAAGCGACGGAGAGTGGTTATTTGGCGCAAAAACAGCATGGTGAAAAAATACGTAGCCTATTTGACCATTCCGGCACGTTACCGCTTCATCCCCACCAAAATCCATTTCCCTCTCGACAGCCCTATTCGATTCTGCTAGTCAGCGCCCAGCTTGCGACGGGAAACCGCCGCGTGCGGAATTCATTTTCCGTAATTATTGTTTAGTTTCAATGCTTTGAAAGGCTGGATTGCTCGTGCAAGTACTCGTTCGTGACAACAATGTAGACCAAGCGCTTCGTGCTCTAAAGAAAAAATTGCAGCGGGAAGGTGTTTTCCGCGAAATGAAGATGCGTGGTCACTTTGAAAAGCCGTCCGAAAAGCGTGCTCGTGAAAAGGCAGAAGCCGTACGCCGCGCCCGCAAATTGGCCCGCAAACGCGCACAGCGCGAAGGCCTGATCGCCGTGAAGCCAGTCGTGATGACTGGTCCAGGCGCTGGCGCAGGTGGCGGTTCACGCGGCTAAGCATTTCCAAGTTTGATGCAGTATCAAACGTTACGGACAATGCGACCAGCCAAAACCGGTCATTATTTGGACGTTTTGAACTTCTAGATGAAGGCGGGGTGTCGTAATGTCACCGCCGCCTTTTGCTTTTTGCACAACTATTGCCTTATCATTCATTTGATTTGTAAAATGTACACCTTGGGGAAAACCATGCGGCTTACAAAATCTTTTAGCATCACCTTGGTGTTGGTTGCCCTTTTGGCCGGTTGCGTGTCCAATCCAAGCGGCGAAATCGCCACTTCACTTGATCGTGCTCAAGGATCGACCGAAAACATTGCATCCCTCAGCCAAGTCATCGCCCAAAACCCCAATGACCCGGATAGCTATAATGTGCGTGGCGCGGCGCTCGGCAGGGCTGGCCGCTACAATGAAGCGCTTGATGATTTTAATCGCGCACTAGAATTGAAGCCGGACCTCTATCAGGCTTACGCCAACCGCGCTTTGGTCTACCGCTTTCGCGGCGATCTCGGCAACGCCGCCAGCGATTACAATCGCGCACTCCAGCTCAATCCAAAATACGACGCCGCCTATATCGGCCGTGGCAATCTTTACCGCAAAGCTGGCCGCGTCAACGAAGCCTTTGCCGATTTTGAAAATGCCATCCGGCTCGATACCACCGACCCCCGCGCCTATCACAATCGCGGATTGATCTATCAATCGCGCAAGCAACATGACTTTGCCATCGAAGACTTCTCGACGGCCATTTCATTGTCGCCCGACGCACCAGAGCCCTATAATGGCCGCGGTGTTTCTTATGTCGCGCTCAATAGCTTGGACAACGCTTTTGCGGACTTCAATCAAGCACTGAAGCTCAATCCAAAGCTTGCAGAAAGCTGGGCAAACCAAGCGTTGGTTTATGAAATTCGCGGCGAAAATACCAAAGCCACCAAATCATATCAGCGTGCTGTCATCCTAGATGGTACATATGGTCCGGCCCAATCCGGCCTCTCACGCGTCCGCGGTGCACCTGATAAGGCCGCAGCCGCTGCGCCTGCGCAATAACCAGTCGCAATCCTCAAGTGGCTAAAGCGCTAATTGTTGTAGCTCACCCTGCAAAGACCAGCCTCAGCCACCATTTTGCCGATCATGTTGAAGCAATATTGCTTCCGCGCACTGTCACCGTTGATCGGCTCGATTTATACAAAGAGCACTTTGATCCTGCTCTAAGCCAAGGCGAGCGCGAAGGCTATTATAGTGACGCACCAAACCTCGGTGGAATTTCCAAGGATGCTGAGCGACTAACCAACGCCGACACTTTAATCCTGATATTTCCCACTTGGTGGTTCGGCATGCCAGCCATCCTCAAAGGCTGGATAGACCGCACATTTGCGCCAACAATTGCCTTTGATCACGCCAGCAATTTCGGCCCAATTAAACCACGCCTCACCAATTTGAAATCTGTCTTGATCATCACGACACTCGGCTCGCCTTGGTGGGTGGATTGGTTCGTCATGCGCCGCCCCGTTCGACGCATATTGAAAACCGCAGTCTTCGGACTGTGCGCACCACAAGCGAAGTTCAATATGCTTAGTTTCTACAGCGCTGAAAAAGTCGAGATTGACCGACTGCAGCAATTCAAAAGAAAAATCACCAACGCCCTAAAGCAATGAGCGCCGCTGGGATTACCAGCCGCGCTCTATTGAATGACAAGTTTTACTTGGTGTCTTGCCTTAGTGGTCCAGCGCCTTGACGATATCGTCCGTCATTTTCTTCGCATCACCGAGCAACATCATCGTACCGTCCATGTAGAAAAGCGAGTTGTCTATACCCGCATAGCCAGACGCCAGTGAGCGCTTGATGAACAGGCATGTACCGGCCTTATCAACGTCCAAAATCGGCATGCCATAAATTGGTGATGACTTGTCATCACGCGCAGATGGGTTCGTCACATCGTTTGCCCCGATCACAAACGCAACATCGGCGCTGGCGAATTCCGAGTTGATGTCTTCCAACTCGAATACTTCGTCGTAAGGCACATTGGCTTCAGCCAAGAGTACGTTCATGTGGCCCGGCATGCGGCCCGCCACTGGGTGGATCGCATACTTC
>JBGTAU010000555.1:0-3023 GCA_041749675.1 Rhizobiaceae bacterium
TCCGAACAACCCGATGGCGGTGAAGGCGGCGGAATAGGGCATATATTGCGGTGCTTGGCGCTTATAGGGCTTAATTACCCCAGCGCCGCGCCGCGATTGCGCCGAACAGGGCTGAGACACCAGAAATCGCCGTGCCCCACCCAATGTCCACAACAACCAGCCCAACGTGCCAGTCGCGCATGATGGTCCAGCTGGTCATTTCATAACAAGAATAGGCGACAAATCCTAAAGCCGCGCCATTCAAAAAAGTCATTGATGGTGCTGTGCCAGCCTTTGCTGGTTTGCCAGCAAACCAAACAATGCCTGCGATATGGATGAAATAAAACAACAGAGCCGGTAGTAGGCGCAGTTCGCTGAGCATCGTGTCGCCCAAAGCCGATTGGAACAATGGCCTCATCACGTACGGTATGACGAAGGCATCCGCCAAGAGCAGAACTACAGCGGTGATAATCGAGAAAATCATGTAAAAACGCATGGGCACTTCTCAATCCAATATGAGGTTTAGTTAGCGCACTTTCACGCCATTCAAGATCAGCGACAATACTGCCTGTGCGGTCTGTTCGTGAAACCCCGGTCGATCCACTTGGTTGCCCAAAATGGCACGCACTTGCACATCGAAGTCTGAATAATGCTGCGTGGTTGCCCAGATCATAAATATCAAATGATAGGGATCGATTGGCGCGAGCTTGCCTTGGCTCACCCATTGGCGAATGACGTCCGCTTTCTCATCGACCAATTTCTTCAAGGATGTCTTGAGGAAGTTTTGAATAGCTGGTGCGCCGTGCAATATTTCGTTGGCAAATAGGCGCGATGCTTCGGGTTTCTTTGCCGACATGTGCAGCTTGAATGAAATATAGCGCCGCAACTCTTCGACTGGATCTCCGAGGGGATTGAGTTCATGCAATGGGCGAAGCCATTCTTCCAGTGTTTCTTCCAGCACCGAGGCATAAATGTCCTGCTTGCGCTTGAAATAGTAAAGAAGGTTGGGCTTCGACATGCCAGCTTTTTCGGCAATCTGGTCAATGGTGGTGCCACGAAATCCATAGACGGAAAATACCTCCAGTGCTGCATCCAGAATGACCTTGCGGTTAATTTCCTGAATGCGCGTTGTCCTGTCGTTCTTTTCCGCGCCAGCTGTTGCCATCATATCCATCAAATCGTTTCAAAAGTTGGGTGCATCATGTGCAAAAGGCTTGATCACTTCAACTGTGAAATTTCATGATTTTTGTTGACCGACATTATTCCTCATTCTAGCTTGAGTTTTTACCGACTGGTCAAGTTTTAATTGGCAAGAATGGAGTGTAAGACTAAGGATCATGGTGACCATTCATCTTGAGAGCCCGCTCACCCCTGACCTTGCGTTGTTGATGCAGCGCCATACGCAAGATATGCATGCTGAAACGCCTCCAGAAAGCATCCATATGATGGATGCTTCGAAACTTGCCCAACCCGGCATCTGGTTTTTTGCGATGCGCGATGGGATGGAAGCCGTGGGCATGGGCGCAGTCAAACGCATTGATGATCGCCATGCTGAAGTCAAAAGCATGCATGTTCTGGCCGAACATCGTGGTCGAGGCCTATCCCGTATAATGCTCGATCACCTCGTTACCCATGCATTGGAACAGGGATTCTCAAAACTGAGTTTGGAAACCGGAAGCCAGCCGGGTTTTGCTCCGGCACGCGGATTATACATTAGAGCTGGGTTTGAAGAGTGCGGACCGTTTGAAGGCTATTCGATAGATCCGAACAGTGTATTTATGACCCGAACAATTGCCGCGTGAGGAGAAAACCATGCCGCTGACATCCAACATGAAAATCAACAGTGAACGGCTGTGGGATTCGCTGATGGAAATGGCGAAGATTGGTCCCGGCATTGCGGGCGGCAATAATCGCCAAACCTTGACGGACGCAGACAGCGAGGGTCGCTATCTTTTCCAGCATTGGTGCGAGGCGGCGGGCATGAAGATGGGCGTCGACACCATGGGCAACATGTTTGCCACGCGGGCGGGCGAGGATAAAACCGCACTGCCGGTCTATATGGGCTCGCATTTGGACACACAGCCAACCGGCGGCAAATATGACGGCGTGCTCGGCGTGCTCGGCGCACTCGAAGTTATTCGCACGATGAATGATCTCAATATCAAGACCAAGCATCCGATTGTCGTCACTAACTGGACCAATGAAGAAGGCGCAAGATTTGCGCCTGCCATGATGGCGTCCGGCGTGTTTGCCGGCATTCACACAGAGGAATATGCCAAAGGCCGCACGGATTTAGACGGCAAAGTATTCGGTGAGGAATTGCAGCGTATCGGCTGGGTGGGTACCGAAAAAGTCGGTGCGCGCAAGATGCATGCGATGCTGGAACTGCATATTGAGCAAGGTCCGATCTTGGAAGCCGAAGGCAAAGACATAGGTGTTGTCACCCACGGCCAAGGCCTGTGGTGGCTGGAAATTACGCTGACAGGTAAAGACGCTCACACCGGCTCCACGCCAATGAACATGCGCGTCAACGCCGGTCTCGGCATGGCCCGCATTACCGAGCGCGTGCACCAGATTGCCATGAGCCACCAGCCAAATGCCGTTGGCGCAGTGGGGCAGGTGAAAGTGTTCCCCAACTCGCGCAATGTTATTCCCGGAAAGGTGATTTTCACGGTCGATATCCGCTCGCCTGAACAAGCCAAGCTTGACGCGATGCGCGGCGAAGTCGAACGCGCGGCGCAGGCTGTGGCAAAGGAATTGGGGCTGGGTTGCGCGATTGAACCTGTCGGCCATTTTGATCCGGTAACGTTCGATCCCACTTTGGTGAAAACCGTCCGCGCGGCTGCGACACGCTTGGGCTATTCCCACCTGGACATCGTCTCCGGCGCCGGCCACGACGCCTGCTGGACCAACCGCGTCGCACCAACGGTGATGATTATGTGCCCGTGCGTGGATGGCTTGTCTCACAACGAGGCGGAAGATATTTCACCCGAATGGGCTGCAGCGGGGACGGATGTACTGTTCCATGCGGCGGTTGAGACTGC
>JBGTAU010000556.1:0-4106 GCA_041749675.1 Rhizobiaceae bacterium
ATCGTTTTGTCGATCATGGAACATCACTCCAACATCGTGCCTTGGCATTTTATCCGCGAGCGGCAAGGCGCGAAACTGGTTTGGATTCCAATCGACGATGATGGCGTTCTGCATATCGAAGACTTCATCAAATGCCTGACACCGCGCACCAAGTTGCTGGCGATCACGCATATGTCGAACGCGCTGGGCACTGTCACGCCGGTCAAAGAAATGATCCGCATCGCCCATGAACGTGGCATCAAGGTGCTCGTCGATGGCAGCCAAGCAGCCGTTCATCTGCCCGTCGATGTGCAGGATCTCGATGCTGATTTTTACGTCATGACCGGTCATAAGCTTTATGGCCCAACAGGTATCGGCGTTCTTTACGGTAAAGAAGCGCTGCTCAATTCCATGCGGCCGTTCCTTGGCGGCGGCGAAATGATCCGCGATGTGACGATGGAAAACGTCACTTATGGCGACACGCCGCATCGCTTTGAAGCGGGCACCCCGCCCATCGCCGAAGCGATTGGGTTAGGCGCCGCGCTCAATTATATGGATTCAGTTGGGCGTGAGCGTATTTTGGCACACGAAGAAAGTTTGCGCGATTATGCCCACGCACAGCTTTCGAAAATCAATTCGCTCAAAATATTTGGCAATGCGCCGGGCAAGGGCGCCATCGTTTCGTTTGAATTGCAAGGTATTCATGCGCATGATGTTTCGATGGTGATTGATCGGGCCGGTGTAGCAGTCAGGGCAGGAACGCATTGTGCGCAGCCGCTCATGCAGCGCTTTGGGGTTACATCGACCTGCCGCGCCTCGTTTGGCATGTATAATACGAAGCATGAAATTGATGTGCTGGCTGAGGCTTTGGAAAAAGCCCGCAAGTTTTTTAGTTAATCAAGTTTTTCGGTTGAGGAAATGGCTATGAGTGACAGTGAATTGACTGCGCAAGAACGCAAAGACGACATGGTCACCGCGGCGTCCGCAATTCCCGCTGAAGAATTGTCGCGCCTCACTGATGATATCATTGCGGCCTTGAAAACCGTGTATGATCCTGAAATTCCGGCCGATATCTACGAGCTCGGCCTCATCTACAAAATCGACATTGAAGACGATTACATGGTCAAGATCGACATGACGCTGACCGCTCCCGGCTGCCCAGTCGCTGGCGAGATGCCAGGTTGGGTGGAAAATGCCGTCAGTGGCGTTGAAGGCGTATCCGGCGTTGAAGTCAAAATGACGTTTGATCCGCCATGGACGGCAGCGCGCATGAGCGAAGAAGCGCAAGTCGCGGTCGGTTGGTATTAGGCCTTGTGCTCAGCGTGTTTATTCACCATCTTAAACTAACATTCAGATTCTTCGGGCCTTGAACCCGTTTGAAACGGAGAAAATATCATGGGTCGTTTTGCAGTTATGACAATGACAGACGCCGCAGCAAACCGCGTGCGTGAAATCCTTTCTGCCAATCCTGATGCACTGGGAATCCGTGTCGGCGTCAAAAAAGGCGGATGCGCGGGCATGGAATATGCCATTGATCTCGCCCATGAAGCAAAACCACGCGAAGACGTGATTGAGCATGAAGGCGCGAAAGTATTTGTAGCTCCTGAGGCTGTGCTTTACCTTTTGGGCACGCGCATGGACTTTGAAACCACGTCGTTGCGCACGGGCTTTACGTTTAGCAATCCAAATCAAACATCGGCCTGTGGCTGCGGTGAAAGCGTTGAGCTGAAACCCGCACCATCTTCTGCGCTCGGCTAATCAATATGGACAACGGCGCGATTGAGGAAATGTTTCAATCGGTCGGGCCAATTGCGATCAAACGCATGTTTGGCGGCAAGAGCATGTACGTTAATGGAACGATCATTGCCATTGAATACCAAGACGAAATTTTATTGAAAGCCGACGCAGAATCCGCACCGCATTTCGTCGATGCCGGTTGTCGTCAGTGGGTCTATGAAGGTAAAAACGGCAAAGTTGCCGCTATGCCTTATTGGTCAATTCCTGACGATGCCTATGATGATCCAGACGTGATGGCCCTATGGGTGCGGCGTGCGCTGGACGCTGGAATGCGGGCGAAGAAGTAAGTCCTTCCGCGGCTGCCAAGCGGTCTTATCACAATTCTAATTTGCTTAAATGTCATTGGGCATTGCAATCCGAATGGGGCGTGTGCCCACTGGTGCGCCTGTATTGCGGTCGATTGTTATGGCGTCGATCTCTGTTCCTGCCTCGGCATCAAAGAATCGAGTAACCGCTCCGCCGCCGCGATGCTTATTTCCCCATGCGCCGATTGCAAAGAGGACTGGCAAAAAATCGCGACCTGCGTCTGTCAGCAAATACTCATCGCGCGGAGGGCGCAGCGAATAGCGGTGTTTTTCCAATAGTCCATCTTTGGTTAGGGATGAAAGTCTGCTCGTCAGTATCGTGGGCGCTATGCCTAGACTTTTACGAAAATCATCAAAGCGGGTGACGCCCGCATGGGCATCACGCATAATCAACATGCTCCATGCATCGCCGACGAGCGCAAGGCTGCGGGCGATGAGACAAGGTTGTTCAGAAATATTTTTCATGTAAGTATCATTTCGATAGTGACATACTACTAAAATCATAGTAACTTAAAATCTGACACTCATCCAGTAAAAAATTGAAAGAGAATGCAAATGAAACAGACTGAGCGCAGCGTCGCCCTTATCACGGGCGCATCTTCGGGGATTGGGCTGCTCACAGCGCAGGTATTGCGCCGCCGCGGCTACCGTGTGTTCGGCACTAGTCGTAAACCAATGGCCGATACAGCAGATGGCACTGAGATGATTGTTTGTGATGTAACGGATGAAGCATCGGTTCAAAACGCCGTCGCGGAGGTGATGCGCCGCGCTTCGCGGATTGATTTACTCGTGAACAACGCCGGTTTTGGCATTGAAGGCGCCGCCGAAGAGAGCTCGATTGAACAAGTGCATTCGTTGTTTGATACAAATTTTTACGGTCTAGTCCGCGCATCCAATGCTGTCCTACCGATCATGCGGGAGCAGGGCAGAGGGCGCATTCTCAATGTTGGCTCTGTAGCGGGCATTGTACCTATGCCTTTTGGCTCTTACTACGCAGCCACCAAGCACGCGATTGAGGGTTACTCAGAATCTCTGGACCACGAAGTTCGCGGCTTTGGCGTTCGCGTTTCGGTGATTGAACCCGCCGCCACACGCACATCCTTTGAAACCAGCACCACGCCTTCTGATTTGCCAAATGCAGCCTATGTGGAGATTCGTAAAAAGTACAAAGTTGCATTTGATACGGCGATGGCAACGGCAGTTTCTCCCGATGGCGTAGCCGAAACTATTGCACTGGCGGCACAAGATGGTGCGCCGCGCCTGCGTTACCCCTCTGGAAAGCAGGCCCGTCAATTGTCCTTTGTCCGACGCTTTTTGCCCTCTTCGTTGTTCGACCGATCCGTGCACAAGCAGTTTGGTCTGACGTAGACTAACCCTCAAATTACCACTCAGGGAAAGCAATTCCAATGAAAGCATTTATTGTCGACAAATATTCCAAAAAGGGCACTCTTCGTCTGGCACAAATGCCAGCGCCAGCGCTCTTGGATAATGATGTTTTGGTTGAAGTTCATGCGGCTGGCGTGAACTTAATAGATTCCAAGATAAAATCAGGAGAGTTTAAGCCCTTTCTTCCCTATCAAGTGCCTTTTATTTTGGGGCATGACGTCGCTGGGACAATTGTTAAAGTCGGCTCCAAAGTTAACCAATTCAAAGTTGGAGATGACATTTATGCGCGGCCTCGCGATCAACGTATTGGCACGTTTGCGGAGTATATCGCCATTGATCAGGCAGATGTCGCTTTGAAACCGAGCAATTTGACGATGGTTCAGGCAGCATCAATTCCGCTTGTTGGTTTAACGGCATGGCAGGCACTGACGAATATTAAAAAAGGTCAGAAGGTTTTCATTCAGGCTGGCTCCGGCGGCGTTGGCACATTTGCTATTCAGCTAGCCAAGCACTTAGGCGCCTTAGTTGCCACAACGACCAGCACCAAGAATGTTGAGTTTGTCAAAAGTTTGGGAGCGGATGTCGTCATTGATTACAAGACACAAAACTTTGAAACGATGCTTTCGGCTTATGATTTTG
>JBGTAU010000557.1:0-1731 GCA_041749675.1 Rhizobiaceae bacterium
GTATCGGCGCTTTGGCGGGCGGTGGCATTGGTGCTTTCATGGACAATCAAGAAGCCGAATTGCGTGCGCAATTGCAGGGCACTGGCGTTTCAGTCACGCGCAATGGCAACCAGATCATTTTGAACATGCCATCCAACATCACGTTTGCAACCAACCAAGACGCAATCCAGCCAAATTTCTACCCGACCTTGAATTCAGTGGCTCTGGTGTTGAATAAGTATAACCAGTCGCTCGTGGACATTTATGGGCACACAGATTCGACCGGTGATGACGGTTCCAACCTTGCGCTGTCGCAACGTCGTGCACAATCTGTAGCCGGTTATTTGGCCTCGCAGCGTGTTGATCAGCGTCGTTTCTTGGTAACGGGTGCGGGCGAAAGCCAGCCAGTCGCGTCCAATTCCAATGAAACAGGCCGTGCGCAAAACCGCCGTGTTGAAATCCAGATTTCACCAATCAGCTAAGTTTGTCGGTAAAAACCAATAAAATGCCCGCTCAATTTGGCGGGCATTTTTATATCAAGCTTTTAGTTCTGCCATCGCAACCGCAATACTGGCGGCAACGCGTGCATTGTTTTCGACCAATGCAATATTGGCAATAAGGCTTTTGCCGTGGGTAATTTCCACCAACCGTGATAGCAACCAAGGCGTAACAGCCTTGCCTTTTACACCGCTTTCCCTCGCTTCGCGCAATGCACGTTCGATATATCCGTTCATTTCGGCTTGCGGGATTTCTGCATCCTGCGGAATGGGATTTGTAATCAGCATGCCGCCGGTGATGCCGAGGTTTTGGCGCTGATGCTGGAAACGGGCGATCTCGCTGGCCGAATTTAGGCGCAACGGGGCCTTCAATCCAGATGTGCGAGACCAGAAAGCTGGGATCTCATCAACGCCATAGCCGACGACCGGAACGCCTTTGGTTTCAAGCACTTCAAAGGTTTTATCAAGATCGAGAATAGCCTTTGCGCCGGCGCACACAACGATCACGGGGCTGAGCGAAAACTCTTCCAAGTCGGCAGAAATATCGAAACTGGTTTCTGCCCCTTTATGTACGCCGCCGATGCCTCCGGTCGCAAATACGCGAATGCCTGCCAGTGCTGCGGCAATCATAGTGGCCGCCACTGTCGTGCCGCCGGTTTTCCCTTCTGACATGGCAAATGCTAGGTCTGCGCGTGAGAGCTTCATCGCACCTTTCACTTGTGCCAACGCATCGCGCTCGGGGTCTGTTAATCCAATGCGCAAGTGCCCATCAATGACTGCGATGGTGGCCGGAAGTGCGCCTTCGCTGCGAATGATGTCTTCAACCTTGGCTGCCATTTCGGCATTTTGGGGATAGGGCATCCCATGTGTGATGATCGTTGATTCAAGTGCAACGACAGGCTTGCCCTTGAGCAACGCTTTAGACACTTCAGGATGGACATTGAGGACAGATTTCATTTTCGGTTCCGGTATTTATCGTTAACTTGGCTAATCATTTTACTGTGGTTTCATTTGGGCACGCAGTTGGTTGAAACGTTTAAGATCAGAAAAATCTGCCGATGCGTGCTTACTTTCCACTGTTACGGTTGCCGCGGCCAATCCTGTTTGCACAGCGCTTAACAAGTCTTCATTCTGCAACAATGCGGCAATCGTTGCGCCAGCCATTGCATCGCCCGCGCCTGTCACATCCACCACGTGTTCGGTTTTAGGCGGCGTTATCATGGTCATGGTTGTACCATCCAGTACACAGACATCA
>JBGTAU010000558.1:0-2511 GCA_041749675.1 Rhizobiaceae bacterium
CCCGTTATGTCGATGCTAAAGCCAAAACGCTCGATGATGCGCTCGCCATGATCGTCGAATGGACTGCCAAAGGCGAAGCCAAATCCGTCGGCCTGCTTGGCAACACCGCCGACATTTTCCCCGAACTCGTCGCGCGCATGAACGCTGGTGGAATGCGCCCTGACATTGTCACCGATCAAACATCTGCCCATGATCCGCTCAATGGTTATTTGCCGCAAGGCTGGAGTGTCGCGGAAGCCAAAGCCAAGCGCGAAACTGATCCAAAGGCCGTCGAAGCCGCAGCCCGTGCCTCGATGAAAATCCATGTTGCGGCCATGGTCGATTTCTGGAACGCCGGCGTCCCGACCTTAGATTACGGCAACAACATTCGCCAAGTCGCTAAAGACGAAGGCTTGGAAAACGCCTTCGCTTTCCCCGGCTTTGTCCCCGCCTACATCCGCCCGCTGTTCTGCAAAGGCATTGGTCCGTTCCGCTGGGTGGCGCTGTCGGGCGACCCCGAAGACATCTACAAAACCGATGCGGCGATGAAAAAGCTGTTTCCAGAAAACGCCCACCTCCATCGCTGGCTCGATATGGCCGCCGATCGTATCGCCTTCCAAGGCCTGCCCGCCCGCATCTGTTGGATAGGTCTCGGTGATCGCCATCGCGCCGGTCTTATGTTCAATGAAATGGTCAAGTCGGGCGAGCTCAAAGCCCCCATCGTCATCGGCCGCGACCATCTGGATTCAGGCTCAGTCGCCTCACCCAATCGTGAAACCGAGAGCATGAAAGATGGCTCCGACGCCGTATCCGACTGGCCGCTGCTCAACGCATTGGTCAACACTGCCAGCGGCGCAACTTGGGTATCACTGCATCACGGCGGCGGCGTTGGCATGGGTTTTAGCCAACATTCCGGCGTCGTCATCGTCGCCGATGGTACGGACGATGCGGCTAAACGCATAGAGCGCGTTCTCTGGAATGATCCCGCGTCTGGCGTATGGCGTCATGCCGATGCCGGCTACGAAACTGCAATTGAGTGCGCCAAGGAGCAGGGCTTGCGCTTGCCGACTATTTTAGGGAATTGAGGGTCGTCAGCGGTCCCATTGGAAATCGGTCAGCCTTGGGTCTGCGGCAAAAGCATCACGGTCAAAAGAAAGTGTTGACGAAGGAAAGTCGCAAAGGGCGGAAACGCCGCCTTTGCCAATTTTAATACGCCACGTGCGCCATTGTCTTGGATTTTTATCCAAAAAGGCCTTGGCATTGAGAACAGCAACATTTGGGTGACGACCAGAACGACGCGCTGATGCGTAGCGGATGACGTTAACCTCGGCTTCGCGCGCACTATGCGCCAAGTTCTGACAGGCCGTATAATCTGTCAAATGGCTCAAGGCTGTATCCGCTGTATCGAGGATATCAAACGCCCGTTCGGTTCTTATGCGCACAGAAAATGCATTGAAATCGGTGGCATCGTCTGGAAATGGCGTTGATGGGGATTCAGAAAAGAACAGCAGGCGGTAAAAGACCATCTCGCTAACGGCAGTTTCAACCTCTTCGCTGGCATAGTAGACACCCAGCGTGCGGCCCGCACGGCGAAATCGTGATCCATTCGGATAAATAGCCCCATAGCGAAATGGTGCAGCCAGCAAATAGTGCAATCCTTGGCATTCTGGCGGTAAATTTGGCTTGGTTTCCTCAATCATGGATTCTAGAAGCGATTGTTCTTCGAGCGTGTCCACGAGTTTAAGTGTTGAAACGCGATGTTGCGCCTCCACCAGTCGCCAAACCTCGCTGGCATAGGAAGCAATATCAAAAGTCACACCAGAGCACGCCGCGCATCGAGATAGGCGAGCACATCCACCAGTCCCGAAATACTCTTGATTTTCTGCGCTGGCACATCACCCAGCGCAACGTTTTGAGCGCGCAGCCATTTGGCTGAGACACTGTCATCACCGCCCACAATGGCATCAAGGGCACGATAAAGCCGCACAAACAAAAGTGCAATTTCGAAAGGTTTTGATCCCGGCTCCAGCGTCAATCGCCCCGCACGCATGCGCGATACACTGGCCTCAGACAATCCGATGATTGTGGCCAGCATGGCAGCCGATATCTGCAATCGCTCAGCCGCGCGAGTGGCCGCCTTTGTCAACACAGCGCCTTCGGCAACGGGAATAGGTTTGGTTACAACAGACATCGCAGTGCCCTTTCTATAGAAAGAATAACATACATTTATTCTATGTGAAAGTTGTATCATGCAACGCTATAAATTAGTCTCCTAAAACTCAATCGCCTGCAGCGCAGCACCGTTGCGCTTCAGCCAAGCCTTGGCTTTGTCCATTTCATAGCCGGTCTCTGCGCAAAGTTCATTGCACAGTTTCCAAAATTTCGGTCCGTGATTCATTTCCGTGAGATGTGCAACTTCATGCGCCACCAGATAGGCAATCACCGGTTTTGGCGCCATCATGATGCGCCATGAAAACGCAAGATTGCCATCAGATGTACACGAACCCCACCGGCTCTTAGTATCCTTGAAGC
>JBGTAU010000559.1:0-2418 GCA_041749675.1 Rhizobiaceae bacterium
AACAATCACTTGGTGTGTCAGTGCGATTTTGCTCATGCGCGTAGCCAATGGCATGTCCAAATTCATGGACGGCAATAATGCGAATGCACTCATCCACACGAGTCTTGCACGATTGGCTCCAGGTGTTGAAGGTGAAGTTCAGCACCATGCCGTTTGGCATACCGTCAACTTCGTTTCCAAGAGCCTTTACATGCGGGCCAAACATGGGATTGTTATCCTCAACTTTAATCCGGAGACCTGCCGATTCCGGAACGCAATCGCCCCAGCCGCGGAACTGCAATTGGGAGATAGCGCCCCATGTTTCGTCTATGGATGTCTTGACCAATTCACGCTTGGCGGGGTCGGACTCCATTGGATTTTCCCAACAGACATAGACGACGCCGTTTGCCCAAAGCGCGGACATTTTCGGGAAAGCGCGCTGCAACAATTTCCGCTCGGCCTGATCGGTGATGCCCGCCAACGGGTCTTTGCCTGTGCTGTCAGGTCCAGCATTTGAGAAAAGGGGTTGCGAAAATAGCCCTTTGCCTTTTCCCAAGATGCGCGGCTCGGAACCCGCCAGCGCGGGAAGGGCCGCCCATAACATCGTCGTTAGAGACAGCAACCCCGTCGCTATCCTTTTTGGGGTGTGTTGTACGGGCATGGTCATAGACTCTTCAGATACTCAACGAGATCCATCTTTTCAGCCTCGGTGAGTTTTGATGTTCCGTAGTCATGGCCCGAATTGTAATTGCCGGGGATCGGTTCATTGGTGGAAGTATTGACGACATTGAACGTGAACCGATTGTCCGGATCGCTCGCGTTGGTGACAAAGCCGACTTTTACCGGATCAAACTTGCGGGAGCCAACGCCGAAGCTGTTGGGCCGCAAGGTTTCATTTGCGCCGGGGGCGGGGGTCGCATCATCCGAGCGCAGACGCAATTTGCTGGCAGACAGCAGATCATAAAGCGTCGGCACGGAACCATTGTGCAAGTAAGGCGCAGTTGCCCAAATGCCGTTCAGCGAGCGGGCCTTGTAAGCAAGGATATTATCATCCGGATTTGCAAACTGCGCAGTCAAACACGCTTTTGCCATCGCCTGTTTGGCAGGATCCGTGACACCGGGGAGAAACGTGACAATATTGTCAGCGGAAGCGAGGCTGAGGCCATTGCCGCGCGGCTGCACATCCGTGAATACTGCACCGATCACTTCGTCCAATTTGCCGATCATCGTGCCGATGGTAGTGTTCACCAGCATGGCGCGCGTAAAATCCGTCGCCTTGATTGGCTCACCGCTATAGGCGAACATTTTCTGGCCGCTGAAATTCCCCGCCTTTGAGCGATGAAGGTAGGTGTTGCAGGCCAAGAAAATATCCGTCTTCTGATCGCCAATCGGGTCCATCTTTTCGGCCATCGGAGAGACTGTATCAGTCGCATCCAGATGAACGTGACAATTGCTGCACTTGAGCCTGTCAAACAACGCATCACCGCGCGCGACTTTCTGAGCATCCAGCGGGCCAAGCAAATCCTCCGGCCATTGCGGGGATTGCAGGCTCTGCAACTGGCGCTCAAGCCCGATTAAATTGTCCACACGCGCACTGGATCGATACCCGCTCCACGCCTTGCTTTGATCAGTTTCAATGTGAGCAAACACACCGACTACTTCCGACACATTGCGGATGAGCGCGCCCACATCGGTATCGCGCCCGAAGATCGAAATGCGGAACGTGTTGGTGGCAATGCCGTTCCACTGGATTTTCTTCTGCTGCGAGGTGTTCCAAATATGAGGGTAGCTGGACGGCGCATCGGCCAGCACAGCATTGAGCTGATTGGGCTCCAGCGTCGTAAGCGCGACCTTGTTGAGAATATGCCCCTGAGCATCCAATCGTCCGTGACCATAACGCACTTTCGGGGCTGCGTTCTTATCCTTGAGTTTCTGTTGCCAGATCACTTGCTCATCAATTTCAGCGCGCAAACCGGCAATCTTGGCTGGCGTAGCGCCAGCGCCCAAAACCGCGGTTGCAAACCGGTTGAACTTCGGCGCATCAGCCTTGAGCGCGTTCAATGCATCCAACAATTCTTCTTCCATCATTTGGAAGTCGGCCAATGTCGGAGCGCCTTCTATGCGCAAAGTCTTGGTGCCGATGGTGATGTCATTGGTGTGGCAGGCCGAACAATTCATGCCCACCCACGGGCGGCGCATGGTTTTATTGGCGCACGTAGACGGGAATGTTTCGCACATTAAATCCGCACTGCGCGAATTGTCCTGATCCACTGTGAAGCCAACCGGCAAACCATGAGGATTGGCGGGAGAAACCGGATCAGCCAAATATCCCAGCTTTTTGACATGTGCGGGAGAAAGAAATTTTTCTTGCGAACCGCTAAGTTCCAGCGCCTGCATCCAATCCAGCGGTAACAAGCGCGAGCCTTGCGACATGCGGTA
>JBGTAU010000560.1:0-4576 GCA_041749675.1 Rhizobiaceae bacterium
CAATTTTTGCAGCCCGGCGTATTGTTTGGTGAATCCGCAGCGGGAGGCAACATTGACGAACAAAACCACTTTCCCCCGGAGTGCCGCCAGGTCGAAGTCCGATCCATCCAGGGAATGAATTTTAATTTCATACAAATCCGATGCGGAAAGAGGGGAGGAAAAGAGGGCAAACAGAAAAAGAACTTTAAGAATTTTCATGACTGTATAGTTATCAGATGAACTTCACGCCTTTAGCAATGGGAATTCCTGTATCGGAAGGATGCACTATTGATTACAAGTCGCACAAGGGGCATACTACGGAAGACAAATTATGAGCAGCATCGCAAAAATTGAATTGGAGGGTAAAACCATCGACCTGCCGGTCATCATCGGTTCGGAAGGGGAAAAGGCAATTAACATCAGCCGACTACGTTCGGAGACAGGACATATCACGCTGGATGATGGATATGGAAACACAGGGAGCTGTGAGAGCGCGATCACTTTCATTGATGGCGACAAGGGCATCCTTCGCTATCGCGGATATCCGATTGAGGATCTGGCAGAACACTCCACGTTCATTGAGTGCGCGTATCTGCTGATTTATGGACATCTCCCCTCGCATGCGGAGTTAAGCCGATTTTCCAACCTGCTTACCGAGGAGGAGTTGTTGCACGAGGATATGAAACATCATTTTGAGGGTTTCCCATCCACCTCGCATCCGATGGCCATTCTATCTTCAATGATCAATGCGAGCAGTTGCTTTTATCGCGGATTGATGAGTGGCGCATTTCAGGCGGATCGTTTTGAAGTGCAGGCCGCCCGTCTAATTTCCCAGGTGCGCACGATTGCAGCCTTCTCCCATCGCATCTCGCGCGGATTGCCGATTGTTTATCCCAACCCTGCCTACAAATACACGGCGAACTTTTTGCATATGATGTTTTCCGAACCCTACAATGATTTTAAACTGGACCCGGTCGTGGTGCGCGCGCTGGATTTGATTTTCCTGTTGCATGCCGATCATGAGCAGAATTGTTCCACATCGACGGTTCGAATGGTGGCTTCCAGCAAGGCGAATCTGTTTGCGAGTGCCGCCGCCGGCGTGTGTGCATTATGGGGGCCCCTGCATGGTGGAGCCAATCAGGCGGTGATTGAGATGCTGGAGAAAATTCATGCGGAGGGAGATGACGGCAGCCGTTTCATTACCGCTGCCAAAGATAAAAACAGTGGAAAACGTCTCATGGGATTCGGGCATCGCGTTTACAAAAATTATGATCCGCGCGCCAAAATCATGCAAAAAACGACGCATGAAGTTTTGAAGGAAATTGGCAATCACAACGATCCGTTGTTGCATGTTGCTTTAGAACTTGAAAAAATTGCGCTAACAGATCCATATTTCATCGAAAAGAAGCTTTACCCAAACATTGACTTTTACTCAGGCATAACATTGAAGGCCCTGGGCTTCCCAACGAATATGTTCACGGTGTTGTTTGCACTGGCGCGGACCGTGGGTTGGATCGCGCAGTGGACTGAGATGATACAAGATCCACACCAGAAAATTGGTCGCCCACGCCAGCTCTATACCGGCAAACCGAGCCGCGATTATATTGAAATGGGCAAGCGCAGCTAAACCTACGCTCTTGATTTTATCAAAGTTAAGACAACTTCAGCGGCCTTCTCACTGGGCGGCACGCTGGTTTGCATGTTTGAGCGGATTTTGGTGAAGCCTGCCAGTTGCGCGTTTCGCGCGGGACTGGGACGCAGAAGTCGCTCCAATTCGCGGGCTAGCATGCCGGGAAAAATATGCTCGTTGTAATGCTCAGGTACAACGGGCTCGTCTGCAATCAGATTTGGCAAAGACGCAGTCCAGCCACGAAACAGCCAATAGACCCAGATCCGAGCGAGTGCATCAAAATCATAAATCGCAACTGTCGGGACACGGCTTAACGCGAGTTCTAGTGTTACTGTGCCTGACGCTGCAAGAGCTGCATCCGCATGGCTGAACATTTCCATTTTTCGAGCTGAATTACTGGTGATTTCTGGCTGAATAGACCAAGATTGACTGAGGCGGCGCACCTCGGCCTCGACATGCGGAACTGTCGGAAGCCACAGTTTCAGCGAATGCCCGCGCTCTTGCAGGACCTCAACGGCATTGCCAATATGCGCAATTGTACGGCGCACCTCGCTGCGACGCGAACCGGGTAATATGAGTAGGTTTTTCATGCCGCCCGCAACACGCGAGATTTCTAGAGCGCTCTGCGTTTCAGTTGCGCGTATAAATGTCTCGTCGAATACGGCTCGATGACCAACATAGGTGGCGGTCGGGCCGTCCAATTGTGCTAAAACCTTAGCCTCGAACGGTAAAACTGCCAAAACATGGTCGACATAGGATTTCATTAATTTTGCGCGACCTGGTCGCCAAGCCCAAACTGACGGGCAAACATAATTGATGATCGGGATTGATGCATTTGATTTGCGCACTCTTTTGGCAACGCGATGGCAAAACTCGGGGCTATCGATAATAATCAAACAATCTGGTTTGTTTTGAATAATAAAATCAGCAGTTTTTTTGATAAGGCCGATCAGGCGTGGAAGTTTGCTTAGGATTGCAGCAACGCCCATCAAAGCGATTTCACTGGTGTCGAAAAGACTGTGCTGACCTTGGGCAGCTAAATGTTTGCCTCCCACTCCGATCACCTGAACTTCGCAATGTTTGCGCAATGCGGCAATTAAATCAGCGCCTAGAATGTCGCCAGATTCCTCGCCTGCGACCACGGCAATCTTCAACGGTGCGCTTGTCATTGATTGCTCCTCATACCGACAACAAACACGTTGTTTTCATCCGCCAAGCGTATCACGTCTTCGCGGTCTAAGATCAATGATCTTTCCGCTTCAACAATAACCCCTGACAGACCCGCCGCTTTTATTTGCGAAATGGTATCTGGTCCAATGCTGGGTAAATCGACCCGTAACTCTTGATTGGGCTTTGACCATTTGACCAATACGCCGGATGGATATGATGGTTTTTTCGTGTTCAAATTCAACAGCATCACGGCTGTTCCAGAACGATCTTCACGGCCAATGACTTGCCCTGCGCGAACCACTGTCGCTTGGCCGATGTCCGAACGGCCAAGTTCAATTGCAGCGTCTATTGCAATTTTGGCATCGAGCATTTCACTCGCGCTCGGTTGCCGTTTCGTCAATATTGTATCTGGCGCGAGCAATGATGGATCAATTTCATGGGCTCCTATGATCATGAATCCATTTCGTTCCATCAGGCCTATGGCCGCGCGCAACAACGCGTCATCTCCTTGTTGCAGTGCATGATAAATGCGCGGAAACTCTCGATACATCCGCCAATCGAGCAAAAAATCCCAAATCTTTGGGCGTATGCTTATGCCGCCGGCAAAGACCAACGTTGATACTTTTGCGTCGCGCAACGCCTTCATGAGCTTTGAAATCTGGGTTACTGTTATGTTGGCGTGCTCTACTTTTGCCAACCAACCGCCGCGTTGCGACGTTAAATTAATGACAAAGACACCCTGCCCTTTGGACGCCAATGATTCATTCAGTAAAGGCGGTAAGCGACCGCTGCCAGCCAGCAATCCAATACGATTGTTGGACCCGTGTGCAACACTACTACTCGTCGCCATCCCCAGCCGCTCCTCCGGAAGCGTTTAGCGATGGGACGCAATATTTATGTTTGCCATTAAAGTCCATGAAACCCAGAAGATCTTTGACAACTGCAAATTCGCCATATTGTTTTTCAACTTCAAGAGCGTTTTCACGAACCGTGTGGCCGCGATCAAACAAGAGCTTAACCGCGTGGCGCATCGCATGTATTTCAACGCGCGGCATGCCAGAACGCTTCATACCAATGATATTAAGACCTGCAAGATGAGCGTGAACGCCAACAGCACTGCCGAACGGAATTAGATCTGTCACCAAAGCAGCAAGGCCGCCGACGAAAGCATGGTGCCCGACGCGGCAAAACTGCTGTACTGCCCCGCCGCCGCCGATGATAACACTATCACCAATCGTAACATGACCACCAATCATAACATTATTGGCAAACGTAACTTTATTGCCCAACACACAATCATGCGCGACGTGGGCGTAAGCTAAAAACGTGCAATCATCGCCGACAATGCTCGTACCCGTACTGGTATCAGAGCCGGTATGCATAGTGACGCCTTCGCGGATAAGGCAATTTTTGCCAACGACGAGCGTCGTGGGGCCGCCTTTGTGTTTGCCGTTCTGCGGAGCAGCACCAAGGATCGCGTGGTGAAAAACAGTCGCATTGTCACCAAGTGTGGTATGTCCGTCGACGATGACGTGGCTCATTAACTTGCAATGAGCGCCAATATTGGCGTGCGGGCCAATATGACAGAACGGTCCGACGCTGGTATTTGCACCTATAATTGCGCCGGATTCTATTAGTGCTGTGGAGTGTATAATTGCGCTGGCGGCTATGCTCACGATGCAGACGCTCCAGCTTCAGAATTGACGATCATGGCCGTGACTTCTGCTTCAGCAACTTTATGCCCGTCGACTGTCGCGACACAGCCATATTTCGACAAATTTCCGCGGCGCTTGATTT
>JBGTAU010000561.1:0-4425 GCA_041749675.1 Rhizobiaceae bacterium
AACGGACACCGCTTCGATGGTGCCGTCGTCTGCGACCGCCTCGACTTCAAGGTTGGCTGCTAGCCGCTCGACCGCTTGGCGATGCAATGAGTTGACGGCGACATCGCCTGCGCCAATGATGCCGGCCAAGCAGCTGCCCGCTTTGACATGGACTTTCTGGCGGATTTCGAAGCGTTTGGTTTGATCGTCCGTGACGGGTGCGCGGTGGTCCCAGCGGCCGTCTAGCTCTTGAATTTCAGTCGCAATTGACCCACCGAGTGCAACGTTCAATTCTTGAAAGCCACGGCAAATGGCCAGCACCGGAACGCCCTTTTCAATAGCACGGCGCAACAACGGAATGGACGTGGCATCGCGGTCTTGATCGTATGGCTCATGCGCTGCGCTGGGCGCGATATTGTAAAGTTCAGGATGGACGTTGGTTTTTGAGCCTGTGGCGAGCACGCCATCAACACGGTCCAGTATGCCATCAAGATCAATGCGATTGCCAAAAGCCGGCACGAGTAGGGGTGTGACTTGAGCGACAGCAACAGCGGCTTCCAGATAGGTTTGCGGTGCACAATGCCACGTGTAATTGTCAAAATAGCGGACATCTCCAGTGACGGCGATGATCGGTTGGCGCATGATGGATGAACTCTTGTTGGTTTGATCTGGCTTAATGATACGCGCTTGAACATGAAGCGGCAAGCTGGCGCTGAAAAATTAGACGGAGTTCTTCCCTTGCGTCCATTTCGTCTTCTGTAGTCTAATACCAATGGTTGGGCCGAACGTCGCTAAACAGGCTTTACACCGCGAGTTGATCATGCAAACTTTTGCTCAGCTGCGCCGCCGGCGTGGTCCCAATATTATGCTCTCGGGAGGAGTTCTTTTTCATGGATCGTCGTTCCTTTATTAAAAAAGCAGGCTTTGTAGGCAGTGGTGCGGTTGCTGCATCTGCACTTGCCGCCCCAGCACTTGCGCAATCTGCGCCAAAGATCACTTGGCGCTGCGCGTCTTCATTTCCAAAATCGCTCGACACTATCTTTGGTGCTGCCCAAACGATGGCCAACTATGTCAAAGCTGCCACCGATGGCAATTTCGACATTCAAGTTTTTGCCGGTGGCGAATTGGTTCCAGCGCTGAAAGTGGCTGATGCGGTTGCCGATGGATCGGTTGAAATGTGCCACACTGCTTCTTACTATTTCTGGGGCAAAGATCCATCGTTCGCGATTGGAACTGGTATTCCTTTCGGTCTCAATGCGCGCCAGAACAATGCCTGGTTCTACTATGGCGGCGGCAATGATTTGATGAACGAGTTTTATGCCACTCAGAAGCTGTATGCTTTGCCATGCGGCAACACCGGCGCACAAATGGGCGGCTGGTTCCGTAAAGAAATCAACACCGTTGCGGACCTGCAAGGTCTGAAAATGCGTGTTGGTGGTTTTGCTGGCAACATTCTGACCAAGCTTGGCGTTGTGCCTCAAACTATTCCTGGCGGCGATATTTATCCTGCGCTGGAAAAAGGCACCATCGATGCGACCGAATGGGTCGGGCCTTATGATGACGAAAAACTCGGTTTCTACAAGGTGGCTCAGAACTACTACTACCCAGGTTTCTGGGAAGGTGGTTCGGCGCTGCATGCGATGTTCAGCAAAGAAAAGTTTGAAGCTTTGCCAGAAAGCTACAAGGCTGTTCTAACATCTGCGTGTCAAGCCGCGAATGCTGACATGATGGCTAGCTATGATCATAAGAACCCAGCAGCACTCAAGCGTTTGGCTGCGGCTGGCGCACAGTTGAAGCCTTTCCCGCAAGATGTGATGGACGCTTGCTATGCAGCAGCTATTGCAACCTATGCTGAAATCACCGCTGCCAATCCTGGTTTTAAGAAGATTTACGACAATCAGCTTGAATTCAAGAAAGACGCATATTTGTGGGCTCAGTTCTCTGAATATACCTATGATACTTTCATGATGGTGCAACAACGCAATAACAAACTGTAAATCCAGTCTTGTGGCCAACTGGCGTGGCTTTTCTGTGCTCAGGTGCTCACGGACTTAATGTCCGCTGCGCTCCGGTGCGCGAAAAGCCGCACCATTTGACTCACAATACTGAATTTACGCCACGGTGATTTGTGACGAGGCAAGTGCGTTTGGTTTTCGCACTTCCGGTTCTCGAAAAGCCGCACCGTTTGAGTTAGAATACTGAATTTGTAGAGCGTGATAAAAGCAAAATCCCGAAGTTGAATGTCAACTTCGGGGTTTTTGTTTTTGAACTTATGCAGATCAGTTTATTTTTGGAGGTTGGCTAAGATCAATGGCAGGTGCGGCGGGCGGCGTTGCGGGGGCCGTTTGACCTGGTAGTGCAGGCTGCGCCGGAGCGCCGAGTGCGGGTAATCCCAGTGGTGGTTGACCTTGCAAGCCACCGCCGTTCGATGTGCCGCCAAGACCGGACGCGGCGGGGGCTTGCAGCTGAATGGCGGGTGCGGTTGAAACCGGCGCTTTGTAGCGCATCACCATTTGCGGGAACATCAATGTCAACGCGACCATGAGTACTTGAATGATGACAAATGGCACTGCACCCCAATAGATTTGCGCGGTGGTAACCGGATCAATATGCGCGCCAGTGATCTTGTCTTTATAGCCGAATTTGGCGGCGACGGACCGCAGATAGAATAATGCGAAGCCAAACGGTGGGTGCATGAAGGATGTCTGCATATTAATGCCGAGCAGCACGCCAAACCAGATGAGATCGATACCTAAGCTAGCAGCAACAGGCGCGAGCAAGGGAACAATGATGAATGCTAATTCAAAGAAATCAAGAAAGAAAGCCAGCACGAACACGAGGATATTGACCACGATGAGAAAGCCGATTTCCCCGCCGGGCAAGCCACCAAGAAGGTGTTCGACCCACAACTGACCGTCCACTCCATAGAAAGTGAGTGAGAAGACGCGCGCGCCGATGAGGATAAATAAAACGAAAGACGACAGCCGTGTGGTCGACGCCAGCGCCTGTTTCATGAGGTCGAATGTCAAACGTTTTTTGGCAAAGGCGAGAATTAACGCCCCGACAGCGCCCATCGCGCCGCCTTCTGTTGGCGTCGCGATGCCAAGGAAGATGGTTCCGAGAACGAGGAAAATAAGCGCAAGCGGTGGGATAAGGACAATAATGACCTGTTGTGTCAGGCGCGACATGAGGTTCATGCCAGATGTTTTATCGGCAACAGCCAACATGTAAGCGCCCAATGTGCCAATGCTGGCTGCCCAAATTCCCGCATTGCTGCCGGCGTGGGGAACCAAGAAATGTGACAATAACCATACTACGGCCAACGTCCCAGCGACCATGACCAGTAGCGAAGTAACGCCATTGCCAAGCGTGCGGGCTTCTAAGGGAAGGGCGGGCGCCGAGTTTGGATACAGGATTGTCATCAGCAGAACGTAGCCAACATAGAGCGTGGTGAGCACAAGGCCCGGCACGATTGCGCCTGCATACATGTCGCCAACTGAAACGCCGAGCTGATCTGCCAATACGATCAAAACGAGCGATGGCGGTATGATTTGCGCCAATGTTCCAGACGCCGCGATCACGCCGGATGCAAGACGTCTGTCATAGCCATAGCGCAGCATGATGGGGAGTGAAATGAGACCCATGGAAATGACGGACGCTGCGACGACGCCCGTAGTTGCAGCAAGCAAGGCACCTACGAAAATAACCGCATAAGCCAAACCACCGCGAATAGGGCCGAACAATTGGCCGATGGTATCCAACAAGTCTTCGGCCATGCCGGAGCGTTCGAGGATCAGTCCCATGAAAGTAAAGAAGGGGATGGCAAGCAAGGTGTCGTTAGACATGACGCCCCACACACGATCAGGGAGCGTTCCTAATAAGGGCCACGAAAGATGGATGACGCCGTTAGAAAACGGTGCGAGTTCGACCGCGAGGACGAAAAAGAACAAACCGTTTGCGGCCAGCGCGAAAGCAACGGGATACCCGAGCAGCAGGAAGATGACCAAGGCTGCAAACATGATGGGCGCAAGGTTTTGTGCGATGAACTCAATCATTTCGGAACCCCTTTATTTCAGGTGCAATGTCCAGCGGAGCGTGGGTCGGCACGTGCGGGTTGGGGTCTTCAATGATGCCGCGCATAACTGCGATGCGTTTAATGATTTCGGAGCCGCATTGAAAGAGAAGCAGAACAAAGCCGAGCAAAATGACAAACTTGGACGGCCAAAGAATGAGACCACCCGCATTGGCAGAGACCTCACCGGATTGGAATGCGTGCCAGGTATTGGGAACTAGCAAGTAAACCATAAGCAGGCAAAGTGGGAGGAGGAAGAAAACATGGCCGAAAAGATCAATCCAGTCTTGGGTGCGCTTTGATTTTCCGCCGTAGAAAATATCGATGCGAATATGTTCGTTTTGTTTGAGCGTGTAGGCGGCGGCGAGCATGAA
>JBGTAU010000562.1:0-2729 GCA_041749675.1 Rhizobiaceae bacterium
CGGCGCCTTCGGGCGCCGTTTGCGTTTTAAGCGCTGGTTGCCGGGAGCATTTTCTCCAAAGTCTCTAGTTGATCGGCATCTTTCGGCAGTTTGTCGAACCGCAATCGTGAAATGCGCGGGAAGCGCATCGCGACGCCGGACTTGTGCCGTGTTGAGCGGTTCAAGCCCTCGAACGCCACCTCAAACACCAGACCATGCTCAGGCTCCGCCCTAATTCTGCAAACAGGGCCAAAACGCTCCACGGTATTGTTGCGCACATAGCTGTCAATCTTGCGCAGCTCCTCATCTGTGAATCCGAAATAGGCTTTCCCGACGGGCGTCAATTCCCCCGCACTATTCCAAACGGCAAATGTATAATCCGAATAGTAACCTGATCGCTTGCCGTGGCCGCGCTGGGCGTAGATCAAAACCGCGTCGATCACATGCGGATCACGCTTCCACTTGTACCATGCGCCTTTGACGCGTCCTGCCAGATAGGGCGACGTTTTGCGCTTAAGCATCACACCTTCGATAATGGTGTGCGGCGGGTTTGCGCGAAGCGTTGCCAATGCGTCCCACGATTGGAATTCAAGCAAAGGCGATACGTCAAACCTTGCAGGGTCAAACGTTGTCGACATGCCCAGCAAGCGTTCCCTGCGCGCCAAGAATGCGTCCTGACGGACATCCTCACCGTTTTGATGAAGCAAATCGTAGACTCTCATGAACGCCGGATGTTGTTCCAGCATGGCTTTGGTGACCGTCTTGCGGTTAAGCCTCTGCTGCAAATCGCCGAACGTCGCGATCTGCGTTTCACCATCCAAACGCCGCGCAACCAACAACTCGCCGTCAATCGCGCCGTCGAAATCCAGATGCTGAACAATGTCAGGGAAGGCCGCGCTGATGTCGTCGCCGGTGCGGGAATAGAGCTTATGCTCGCGCGCGCTACACACTGCCTGCACGCGAATACCGTCCCATTTCCATTCCGCAGCAAATTCCGACGGGTCCATTGATAACATGTCGCCTTCATCCAACGGATGAGCCAACATGACGGATCGGAAGGGTGTTGCCGCTGCAGTGTCCGGACGCGGACCATTGCCGTCGATCCAAGCGAACAGCTCCGTGAATGGCGGGCGCTGGCTGTGCCAGATTTCTTCGATCTCCTCTACCGGGCGGCCCGCGACATTGGCGACCGCTTGGCGGGTCAATCGGCCGGAAACGCCGATCCGCAGCGCACCGGTCACCATTTTGATAAGCACGTAGCGGGCGGAAGACGACATGCAGTCCAGAAGATCAGACACGACCTTTGCAGCGTTAGAGCGCGATGCGTTGCTGAGTGTTTCAACAACAGAGCTTAGGTTTAGTTCATATATCTGAACGTCAATGTCGGTCGATTTTTCCCACAGTAGCGCAATCGTTTCGGCCAAATCGCCAACGAAATCATAGGAGTAACGAAACAGGACTTCATCGATTTTCTCGGTCACCATGGTGCGCAGCAGAGCTGGTTTGACAGATTTGACGTCCAATGTTCCGGTCAAAGCCGCCAATGCCCAGCCTCGATCAGGATCTGGCGTTTCGCGTAAATAGGTTTCAATCAAACGCAATTTGCCGTTGCGTGAAGGGGTGAAGGTCAGGCGGTCGATGAGGTCTGCAAAACGCTGCATTATTCCGCCTCGTCTTCATAGCCGACAAGATGCAGCGGCTTGGCTTTGCGTTGGTTCAGTTCGCACCAGCGCACCAGTGCTTCTTCGCGCCCGTGGGTTACCCACACCTCCTGCGGATTGAGCTCCGTGATGGTTTGCGTCAATTCATCCCAATCGCAATGATCGGAGATAATCAGTGGTAGCTCAGTCAAGCGTTGGCGCGCACGTGCACGGATTTGCATCCAGCCCGACGCAAAGCCAAGCAAAGGATCAGCAAACCGCTGCGCCCACTTGGCTGCAAATGCTGACGGCGGAGCAACGACAATTTTTCCGGCGAAATCAGCCTTCGTTGCCTTGTCAGAAGTCGCTGGAAGCAGGCGACCGAGCGCTATCCCTTGCGTTTCATAATAGGTGCACAGTCGCTCAAGAGAGCCATGAATGTATATCGGGTCATCATAGCCGCCGTCACGGATCAGCCGTATCACGCGCTGCGCTTTTCCCAGCGCGTATGCGCCGATCATGTGCGTTCGGTCTGGATTATCAGTCAATGATGTGAAGAGCTTACCCATTTCCGCTTGCGGCGAGGGGTGGCGGAATACTGGCAGCCCGAACGTCGCTTCGGTGATGAATATATCGCAGGCAAGCGGTTGGTAGGCGGCGCAGGTGGGGTCTGCCAAGCGCTTGTAATCGCCGGATATTGTGATGCGCAGGCCATTCCACTCCACACGAATTTGGGCTGACCCAAGCACATGTCCGGCGGGCTCAAAGCGGACAATCACACCATTCACGTTTGTTTCCGCGCCAAGGCTGGCCTTCTGGCGCGCACCTGCGAAATCTTCGCCATATCTTATGGCCATAATGTCGAGTGTTTGGCTGGTCGCCATCACCGCGCCATGTCCAGAACGGGCGTGGTCGGCATGTCCATGCGTAATCAACGCCCGCGGGACTGCCGCGACCGGGTCGATATAAAAATCACCCGGCGGGCAATAGAGGCCCCTCTCGGTTGGTATCAACAGTTCTTCAGGGCGCACGCTGTTTCCATTTCAATGTGAAAATGGAATGTGGGCTGTGAAGCTGTAAACGGCAAGGGTAGGCGTCGCTATACAGCCT
>JBGTAU010000563.1:0-4023 GCA_041749675.1 Rhizobiaceae bacterium
GATGTGGTCGCGCTGACCGGTTCTTCCAATATTGTTTTGCTAGCCAAACAAGCGCTCGAATGCGGCGCAAAAATCGCGGTTACAGCAGACGAGCGCCAATATGGCGCGCTCAAAGAAGCCCTGACAGGGTCCGGTATTCAAGCGGCTGCAGGGCGCCAAGCGCTGATTGCTGCAGCCGCTATTCCCGCCGACATAACTATGGCCGCCATTGTTGGTATGGCGGGACTGGAGCCAACATTAGCAGCGGCTAAAAACGGCGGCACCATCGCGTTGGCCAATAAGGAATGTCTAGTCTGCGCCGGTGAGTTATTCTTAAAAACCATCCAGCAATCTGGCGGCACATTATTGCCGGTGGATTCAGAGCACAACGCCATCTTCCAAGTATTGGACCAAGAACACCCATCCAGCGTAGAGCGCGTTATCCTCACCGCATCCGGCGGACCATTCCGTACCTATTCATTAGACCAAATGCGCGAAGTGACAGTCGAGACCGCCCGTGCGCACCCCAATTGGTCGATGGGCCTCAAAATTTCCATCGATAGCGCTTCCATGTTTAACAAAGCGTTGGAAATGATCGAGGCCAAGTATTTGTTCGACCTGAAGCCTAACCAAATCGAGGTCATCATCCACCCGCAATCCATCGTACACTCTATGGTCGGCTTTTGTGACGGTTCCATCTTGGCGCAGCTTGGCCCATCCGATATGCGAGTGGCGATTGGCTATGCGATCGGTTGGCCGAACCGTGTCAGTCTGCCCACCGAGCGGCTAGATTTTGCCAAGCTTGCCAAGCTGGAATTTGAAGCGCCCGATGAAATGCGCTTTCCGGCCCTGCGCCTTGCCCGCCAAGCTCTACACCTCGGTGGTTTATCGGGTGCCATATTGAACGGCGCGAAAGAAGCAGCACTAGAGGCCTTTATTGCCGGTAAAATACCATTCCTGAAAATGGCAGAAATCGTCGATACCGTGATGTCACATTCTCAAAGTAATAAAGACCTAGCACTGGAATCAGTTCTCGAAACCGATAGGTTAGCGAAAGAGTCGGCAAATCGCCTGATTTAAGAAAGTTTCAAAAATGCAGCAACGCACACTCGGCAATGATGGTCCAAAGGTCGGTGCAATTGCGCTCGGTTGCATGAGTTTCGCCGGATTTTATGGGGCGGCGACGCAAGAAGAAAGTCACAAGACGCTAGCCCGCGCATTGGAGCTGGGTGTCACGCATTTAGATACAGCTAAAATCTATGGCGAAGGTGTTTCCGAAGAAATCATTGGCTCTTTCATAAAGGACCATCCCAATCGTTTTACCATCGCCACCAAAGGCGGCATCCGCCGCGATGCAGAACGTGCGTTTGATAATTCGCCAGAATACTTGCGCGAATGCTTAGAGGGATCACTCAAACGTCTCGGTGTTGACCACGTCGCACTCTATTATGTGCATCGCCGCGACCAGACAATTCCTATCGAAGACGTCATGGAAACACTGGTTCAATTCAAGCAAGAAGGCAAAATTGGCGCGATTGGCTTTTCTGAAATCGCGCCATCGTCGTTAGAACGCGCCTGCGCCATTCACCCTGTTGCCGCCGTCCAAAGTGAATACTCGCTGTGGACACGGCTGCCAGAGCTTGGCATGATTGAAGCCTGCAAGCGCCACGGCACGGCATTTGTCCCATTCTCGCCGCTCGCACGCGGTATGTTTTCCGACGTCGAACCTATGCCGTCAACATTCCAAGGCCGCGACATCCGCGCCACCAATCCGCGCTTTCAAGAACCAAACTTTTCCGCCAACCTTGAACGCATCAACCGCTTCAAGACCTACGCCCACGACATGGGTTTAACCCCCGCATCCTTGGCGCTTGCTTGGGTCTTGCATCGCGGCGATCACCTCATCCCAATTCCCGGTACTCGTTCTGTGGCGCACCTCGAAGACAACGCCAAAGCTGCTGCAATCAAACTTACAACTGCCGAAATCGAAGAGATCGAAGCGATCTTGCCCGCAGGCTTTGCGCATGGTGATCGGTATTCTGATGCCCAAATGAATGGTGTTGAACGGTATTGTTGAGACGTTCACACTCATGAACCCCATATGAACAGGCAGTTCAGCATCGTCTCAGAACTCGTGCGCTAAATCTCCTCACATCAACGGCAAACTAACCCCGCAAAACTTGAGGAGATCACCATGATCACGCTTTACGGTAACAATTACGCCAACACGATTTATGGCACAAACTACACCTTGACCCAAAACGTCTTGGTTTATGGCCGCGATGGCAATGATACTATCATAGGCACATCTTTCGGTGATTACCTTTATGGCGATGCTGGCAATGATTATTTATCCGGTGGCGCTGGCAATGACTATCTATTCGGTGGCTTTGGCAACGACTCGCTTATTGGCAGTACGGGTGCAGATTATTTGTCGGGCGGCATTGGCGACGATTATCTCAATGGTGGCTACGACAATGACACGCTGCTTGGCGGCGATGGCGCAGACGGTCTTGTTGGAGACTATGGCAACGACTATTTAGCAGGCGATGCGGGCAATGACCGCATCTATGGCGGTATCGGCAACGACACGCTCGTCGGTGGCACCGGCAATGACGTGATGGATGGCGGTGCAAACAATGATTACCTGCATGCGGGCATCGGCAACGATGTTCTACTCGGCGATAGCGGCAATGATAAATTGGTCGGCGCTGAAGGTTCTGACTATATCTACGGCGGTATCGGCAGCGATACACTCTATGGCGGTTCTGGTAACGACACGCTGGTTGGAGGCGCGGGCTACGACACATTCGTATTTGCCGACGGCTACGGCTCAGACGTCATCACGGACTTTACCTTCGGCCAAGACAAAATCTACCTTGATGTTGCTTCTGTTTGGGACTTCTCGGATGTAGACTGGAATGCTTACCAAGTGGGCTATGACACAGTCATCGACTTTGGTTATGACACCTTGACCCTCAAGAACATCAACGCCAACGACTTGATCGCATCTGATTTCTACATTGTATAACGGTTCCTGCAATCTTTCGACAAAAGCGCCCGCCAGAGCGATCTGGCGGGTTTTAAACACGCATACCACCCATTCACGCACCCCCCTTTCGTTTGTCACATTTATCATGTAAGAGGCCGCCAACTGAAAACGGTGTCCCTACCGGTGATGCCCTCTAACCTCCCGAGTACCTAAACATGAAAATCCGCAACATCGCGATCATCGCGCACGTTGACCATGGCAAGACCACCCTCGTTGACAAGCTTCTTCAGCAATCTGGCGCGTTCCGCGACAACCAGCGCGTGGCAGAGCGCGTGATGGATAGCAACGATCTTGAAAAAGAACGCGGCATCACCATTCTGGCTAAAGCAACATCCGTTGAGTGGAACGATACCCGCATCAACATCGTTGACACTCCAGGCCACGCCGACTTCGGCGGCGAAGTTGAGCGTATCCTCTCGATGGTTGACGGCGTGATTGTTCTTGTCGATGCCGCTGAAGGCCCAATGCCACAAACCAAATTCGTGGTTTCCAAGGCGCTCAAGTTAGGTTTGCGCCCTATCGTTGCCATCAACAAAGTGGACCGCCCAGATGCGCGCATCACCGAAGTGGTCAACGAAGTTTTCGACCTGTTCGCAGCGCTCGATGCCAATGACGAGCAACTCGACTTCCCATTGCTCTACGGTTCAGGCCGCAATGGCTGGATGGCCAACACGCCAGATGGCCGTCAGGACGAAGGCATGAAGGCGTTGTTTGAGCTGGTTCTCAAGCATGTGCCGGAGCCCACAGTGGCACCGGGCCCGTTCACAATGATCGGCACCATCTTGGAAGCCAACCCGTTCCTTGGCCGTATTATTACCGGCCGCATTCATTCGGGTTCCATCAAGCCAACGCAGCAGTTCAAGGTTATCGGCCAAGACGGCAAGTTGATCGAGCAAGGCCGCGTGTCGAAAATCCTCGCGTTCCGCGGCATTGAGCGCACTGCTATTGAAGAAGGCTTTGCGGGCGATATCGTTGCTATCGCTGGGCTTTCT